>CAIOCH010000452.1 GCA_903856525.1 uncultured bacterium
GCTGGTGCCGCTGGTGATGTCGGTGGTGGTGCGCGACAAGCCGTCGGTGGGTCGCACGGGGGCGTAGCCGCGGATGGGCGCGCCTCAGCGGCGGGTGCCGAGCATCCGCCGAAGGGCGTTCGACAGCGTGTCGATGGTGAAGGGTTTGTCGAGCTGCGCGAGGATGCCGAGGTGGGAGATTGTGGCGGCGAGGTTCTTGTCGACGCGGCCGCTCGAGAGGATGACGGGAATGTCACCGTGACGGCGGCGGATCTCGCGGGTGAATGCCAGGCCGTCCATGCGGGGCATGTGGAGGTCGGTGAGCACGCCGCGGTACGCCCCCGGTGCCTGTGCGAGCAGCTCGAGGCCCTCTTCCGCATCGGCCGCGGTGTCGACCTGCAAGCCGAGCATGGCGAGGATCTCGCGGAAGACCTCGCGCACGGCTGGCTCGTCGTCGACCACGAGAATGCGCTCGCCGTTGCCGCGGAAGGTGGTGCGCCATCCGTCGCGCGCATCCGCTGTGTCGTCCGTGCTCGATGCTGCTGCGGGTAGGTAGACGCTGAAGGTCGAGCCGCGTCCCGGCGCCGACTCGACGCGCATGAAGCCGCCGTGGCTGCGCACGATGCCGAGGGCGGTCGAGAGTCCGAGCCCGGTTCCCTGGTCGGGGCTCTTGGTGCTGAAGAAGGGGTCGAAGATGTGCTCGAGGATCGCGGCGGGGATGCCCGCACCCGAGTCGCACACGCGCCAGAGGATGTACGCGCCCGCAGCGCCATCGCCGTGGCTGCGGGCCTCCGCTGCGGAGACCTCGGCGCGCAGGGCGGCGACTTCGAGCACACCTCCCGCAGGCATCGCGTCGCGCGCGTTCACGCACAGGTTGAGGAGCACCTGGTGGAGCTGCGTCGCATCGCCGAGGATGGGCGGTAGCTCGCTCTCGCACCGGAAGCGCGCCTCGATGCTCTTGGGGAAGGTGCTCGACACGATGTGCTCGATTTCCTTGAGCACGGACTTGGATGGGACGGGCACGCGCGCGCCATCGACGCCCTTGGCGAAGGTGAGGAGCTGCCGCACCATCGACGCGCCGCGGCGGGCGCTCGACTCCATGACCTCGAGCAGGTCGTGCGACTCGGGGTGCCGCTTGCGGAGGAGTCCGGTGGCGAGCAGGATCGGCGCGAGGGCGTTGTTGACATCGTGCGCCACGCCGCCGGCGAGGGTGCCGATCGACTCGAGGCGCTGGGCGCGCAGGCTGCGGCGCTCGGCGGCGCGCAGCTCGGTGATGTCCTGGCCCACGCCGACCATCCCCGTGATGTCACCCGATGCATTGCGGCGCGTGCTGGCGTTGAGGAGAAGGAGGAGCGTGCGCCCGTCCTTGGTGGCCAGGGGGAGTTCGAAGGTCTCCGTCTCGACGCCGGCGCAGGCGCGATCGAGGATGCGCGAGACGGCGTCGCGGGGGGCGGAGCTTGCATGATGGACCGCCGTCCCTCCCAGGGACATGCGGTCGAGCAGGGGCGTTCCGATCATCTCCGCCTTGGTGAAGCCGGTGAGGCGCTCGGCGCAGTGGTTCCACTCGTTGACGAGGTGGTGCGTGTCGGTGCCGAAGATGGGTGCGTTGGCGGTGTCGATGAGGCGCCGGAGATCGGTGGCGGCGGCGACGGCGGCGCTCTCGGCCATGCGGCGGTCGTGGATGTCGGTCCACGAGCCGACCATTTCGCGCGGCTGTCCGTGCTCGTCGCGCAGGAGGGCGAGCGTGTCGCGCACCCAGCGGTGGACGCCGTCGGCCCGGCGGAAGCGGTACTCGCACTCCATGTTGCCGCTGCGCTCCGACTCGGCCATGGTCGCGAGCACGCGCGCGAGGTCGTCGGGGTGGATGTGGTCGATCCAGAACGACGGATCGCCCGTGAACGCCGCGGGCGTGTGGCCGAATCCCTGCTCGACGTTCGGGCTGATGAAGGTGGTGCGGTACTCGCCGGAGGGCTCGCAGGTGTAGATGACCGTGGGGGTGGCGGTGATCAGGTGCTGCAGCCGCCGTTCGCTGCGGGCGAGGGCGGCCGTGCGCGCCTCGACGATGCCCTCGAGGCGGTGATTGAGCTCCTGCAGGTCGCGCTCGGCGGCGCGCCGCCGCTCGCTCTCGAGGAAGATGAGCACCATCGCCGCCACGGCGAGGGTGAACTCCTCCTCGTCGTGGGTCCACCGGCGCGTATCGCCGATCGCCTCGCAGCAGAGGACGCCCGCGAGGTGTCCGCCGAGGCGGATCGGGGTGTCGAGCGCCGAGGTGATGCCGAGGGGCACGTGGTAGCACTCGTTGAAGCTGCGGGTGGCGAGGTGGGCGCGCACATCATCCGCGCGTACGGGAAGAGTGCTCTCGATCGCCTCGAAGTACGCGGGATGGTCGGCGCGGGTGAACCGGGTGCGAGGGGGAGGAAGCTGGCCGTGGCGCCCCTCGGTGTGGAGATGCGCGCAGTGGATCGCGTCACGCGCATCATCGAAGAGCCACACGCCCACGCGGGCCACGCCGAGCGCATGGGCGACCTTGCGGGTGACGAGCGCGAGGAACTCGGTCTGGTCACGGGTGCTGTTGGCGCGAAGGATCGAAAGCACCGATTGGAACAGGCGGCGCTGGTCGCGCAAACGCCGCGCGGAGTGATTTCCGCCCGCGGGCGGCTGGAGCTCGCGGAGTTCGAGCGGTGCGGCGGTTGCGGACTCGTGCCGCGCGTTGGACGGTGACGCGCCCGCTGCCGCAAGTGCATCGGGCAGGTCACGGCCGGAGGATTCGTGTGTGTCGGGCGGCATGCGCGGATGCGCAACCTAGGTGGGATCGCGCCCACGACCCATGGGGCGGAATCCCCTTGTTCGCTGATCGCGGATGCAGTGACTCCGAAGGCGGACGCAGGACCCACTCCGGTCGCGCCGTCAGCGACGCGGGTTCTGAGCCGGTGGGCGTCGCGCGGGCTGGTTCCCCGTCGACTTGGGCGCGCCCTCGCGCGGGTGCGCCACGAGCATCGAGTAGGGCGGAAGCGTGACCTTGCCGCGTTCGGTGCTGATGGCCTCGACGCCCGCGCGCTCGTGGTTGACGACGATGTTCCACTCGCCGGGCGGCAGGTCGATGGCGGCCTCGCCAGGCTCGTCGTTGTAGGCCACGAAGATCCGCTTCCATGTGTCGCCTGCCACGGTGCCGTCGAGGGTGAAGGCCACGGTGCGGGCGCCGTCGATGAAGCGCAGGGCCTTGCGCACCTGCGCGTCGTCGTGCATGCGGAAGGCGGGATGGGCGCGGCGCAGGCGGGCGAGTCCGGCGGTGAACTCGAAGATGTCGCGGTACTCGTCCTTGCGCGACCAGCCGAAGTCGTTGATGTCGTCGCCGGCGTTGTAGGAGTTGTGGTTGCCCTGCTTGGTGCGCGCGAACTCGCAGCCGCCGTGCAGGAAGGGGATGCCCTGGCTGGTGAGCACCACGCCGATCGCGAGCTTCTGCATCATGCGGCGGGTCGCGTCGCTCGCATCGGGCTGCGTCTTGGCGATCTTGTCCCACAGCACGAGGTTGTCGTGGGCGCTGGTGTAGTTGACGGTCTCGGTCGGCTCCTGCGTGAAGTCATCGATCGCGCCCGCGATGCCGCGGCGGATGGCGCCGATGTCGCCGCCCGCGCCCGTGGCGAAGCCGATGGCGGTGCCGTCGAGGTCGCCGCGGATGGCGTTGCGCAGATGGTCGTTGAAGACGGCGATGGGCAGGCCCTTCTGCGCGCCCTTGCCGAAGTGGGTCGGACCGCCGCCGGTCCAGGGCTCGCCGTAGAGGGTGGCGTCGGGTCGGATCTTGCGCACGCGCTCGCAGATCGCGCGCACGGTCTCTGCTCGGTGGCAGCCGAGGAGGTCGAAGCGGAAGCCGTCGACGTTGTACTGCCGCAGCCAGTGCTCGAGGCTGTCGAGGATGTACTTGCGAGCCATCGGCCGCTCGTCGGCGAAGCCGTTGCCGGTGCCCGAGTCGTTGGTGAAGCGGCCCGCGGGCGTGGTTCGGAAGAAGTAGTACGGTGCAGGCGCGCCGAAGGGCGAGTTCGGCCCCGCGTCGGAGGTGTGGTTGTAGACGACATCGAGGATGACGCGCAGGTCGGCCGCGTGCAGGGCGACGATCATGGCGCGGAGATCGAGGATGGCGCGGGTGGGATCGCCCGGATCGGTCGAGTAGTTCGACTCGGGCACGTTGAAGAGCGTGGTCCAGTAGCCCCAGTTGTACTCGCCGACCTTGGCGGTGAAGTCGTGCACGGGCAGGAGGTGCACCGCCGTCACGCCGAGCTCGTGGAGGTGCGCGATGTTGCGGGTGATGCCGAGGTACGTGCCGCGCTCGCCTGCGGGCGTGGGCTCGTGGCGCATCGAATAGTCCCGCACGTGGATCTCGTAGAGGATCTCGTCGGTGGGCTTGGCGATGGCGGGGGCGGGCGTGTTGAGGAAGCCCTCGGGCTGCAGTCGCGCGAGGTCGACCACCACGGTGCGCGAACTGTCGGCGTTGGCGGCGAAGGCCCACATGTCGGGCGCCTCCGGCGACTCGCCGTAGCTGTGGAAGCGGTAGCGGTAGGGGATGGTGTGGAGATCGCCCTTGACCTCGGTGGTCCAGTTGCCGCGGGAGCCTGCGGTGTCGGCGCGGTCGAGGGCGATGGTGCGCGTGGGCTCGGCGGCCGCGGGATCGTCGTAGAGCAGGAGCTCGACGCGGTCGGCCACCGGCGACCAGGTGACGAAGACGGTGGACTTCTCGGTGCAGTACGCGCCAAAGCGGGTATCGAGCGCCGAGAAGGCGGGCGCATCGAGCACGCCGCGCGCGTAGACCGTGGTGTCCTTGGTCTCGCCGAAGGTCTTCGCGTCGAGCCGGAGGATGAGCTGCGCCACATCGGCGGGTGCGATGTCGCGGGTGAGGGTGAGGCGCGCCACGCGGCCGTTGGTGATGGTCTTGATGCGGATCTCGCGCTCGGGATCGCGGCGGTCGAGTACGCGGATGGCGCGCTCCTCGCCCTTCTCCAGCGGCCGGGTGATGGCCATGGAGATGGTGCGGGGATCATCGAGGAAGGCACCTTCGACGCGCAGGCTGAGGTCGATCTTGCCGGGATCGTCGGTGGGTGCGGCCTCGCCGGAGGTCACCCAGAGTTCGGTCACCCCGCCCTTGCGGAGGGTGACGAAGCGGTCCTGGTCGAAGTCCTTCTCCTCCCAGTTGCCGCGACGGATGAGGAAGCCCAGGCGCTCGGGCGTGCTGGGGAAGGGGACCACGGCGTAGCGCCCGAAGCTGTCCTGGCCGTCGAAGGCGAACGCGGCGCCCTCGCCGCCTTCGGGCCAGCACCAGAGGTTCCAGTTGTCGTAGTCCTTGGCGGGGCGGTGGTAGTGGATGACCAGCAGGGACTCGGCCTGCAGTCCATCGCGCGCGAAGTCGGCGGGGCGGAGGCGGTCGGCGAGGCGGGGGTAGTCCTCGCCGTACGCATGGACGGCGACGAGCAGCGGCAGCGCGAGGAGGACGGCGATCAGGGCGCGGAATCGCAGCATGGGGCGAGTGTACAGGTTGGCTTTGGCCCGGGCTGCGGTAGGCTCCACGCATGGCGGATGCACATGCACGATTCGGAAGGCGGCCCGCGGCACTCGCCGCGCCGCTCATGGCGGAGATCGAACGTCAGGCGCAGTCCGTGGCGGCCAGTGCCGATGCGCAGGCTGGACCACAGTGGGGGCTCATGCACAAGGTGCTCCTGAAGGCGAAGGTCGAGCCGGTGGTGATCATGCGGTTGGTTGCCGCGCGCGATGGCGCGGGGCTCGCCGACCTCGTGCGCTGGCTGCGCGGCGAGGAAGTTGCAGCGGCGGTGGAGGCGGCGCCGAGCGGACCGCAGGTGGAGCCCGAGGTCATGCGTGCGGCGATGAAGGTGTTCCGCAAGCGGCTGCGGCTGTCGCGGCTCGATGCGGAGTCGCGCCTCGGGGTGGGGCCGCTCTCAGGGGGCAAGCGCAGCGAGATCGACGCCATCGAGGCGCCGCGCGAGTATCCGACGGCGGTGTGGCACGCGCTGGTGGCGGCGGGGCGGTTGCGGTACGACGGCAAGGGGTTCTACTCCCTCGCCATCGACGACCTCGGCGACGACTGAGGCCGTGCACGGCACGTGCCATGCAGTGCCAGGCACTGGGCGGCACCTGCCATCCTCGAGCCCGTCTCCCGTTGCGGATGTTCACCCGAGGCATCCGCGGCAGGGGGTTCGTCTGCACGGCACGTGCCATGCA
>CAIOCH010000453.1 GCA_903856525.1 uncultured bacterium
CAGCCGATGAGCTCGGCGTCGGTCATCGATTCCTCGAACGGAATCGAGTACTTGCGCAGGCTCGCGATCACGCGCGGGCGCGGGAACATCGTGCTGCCCTCGATCACCGTCGCGGGGGCCACCGCGTTGACGCGGACAAATGGCGCGAAAGTGACGGCGAGGGACCGGACGAGATGATTCGCCGCCGCCTTCGACGCGTCGTACGCGCTCGAGCCCTTCTTGGCGACGACCGCGTTCACGCTGGTCGTGATGACCGCGCTGCACGCGAGCTTCTGCGCCGCCATGATCGACGCCGCTTCCTCGACCAGCACCGCGGGCGCGAGCACATTCACCTGCATCGCGCGCATGAAGTCGTTGTCGCTCGTCCTGCCATCCGCGCCGGGCGTGGGGAAGAGCCCCGCCGTCACGACGAGTTCATCGATGCCGCCGTAGGCGAGCGTGACATCCTCGAGCATGCGGCGCACGGCGCCACGATCGGTCGCATCGCACGAGAGCGCGATCGCGGGGCCGCACGCGGAGATCCCGCTGCCCGCGACGCCGATCCCCGTGCCGACCGACTTCTCGAGGTCCTTCGCGGCCGATTCCGCGGCCTTCGCGTCGAGGTCGACGCACGCCACGCAGGCGTCGTCGGCGGTGAAGCTCGACGCGGTCACGCGGCCGATGCCGCTGCCCGCGCCGACGATCACCGACACATGCCCGGCGAGCGGCTTCGGCTTGGGCATGCGCTGCAGCTTCGCCTCCTCCAGGCGCCAGTACTCGATGTCGAACGCCTCCTGGCGCGGCAGCGCGCGGTAGCCGCCGATGCTCTCGGCGCCCTTCATGACCTCGACGGCGCAGCGGTAGAACTCCGCCGTCGTGCGCGACTCGGACTTCGACGAGCCCCATGCGATCATGCCGATGCCCGGGATCAGGATGACCGTCGGCTCGGGTGCGCGCATCGCGGGGCTGTCGGGGTGCCTGCAGGCGTCGTAGTACGCCGCGTAGTCCCGCACATACTGCGCGAGCCCCGCCTCGGTCTTCTCGCAGAGCTCCGCGAACGAGTCCTTCGCGGGATCGAAGTCGATGAAGAGCGGCTTGATCTTCGTGCGCAGGAAGTGGTCTGGGCACGAGGTGCCGAGCTCGGCGAGGCGCGCGGCGTCGTGGCTCGAGACGAATTCGAGCATCGCGGCGTCGTGCTGCACGGTGCCGATCATGCGGCGGCGCGTCGAGACCTTGCCGCGCAGGAAGGGCAGGAACCTCACGAGCAGCGCACGTCGCGCATCATCGGACGCGTGCGCGACCTTCTGCCCCCCGAAGGTCTTCGCTCCGCGGTCGTGCGCGGCGAGATACTCGGCCGCGCGCGAGATGAGCGACAGCGTGAGGTCGTAGCACGCACGCGGATCGTCGGCCCAGTTGATGAGGCCGTGCTGACCCATGATGGCGCCGACGGCGTTGGGATGGTCCTTGCACAGCTTCTCGAGCTCGAGGCCGAGTTCGAAGCCCGGGCGCATCCACGGCAGCCACTCGAGCTCGGTGCCGAACACCTCGCGCATGACCTCCGGGCCGCGGATGGACGCGGCGATGGCGATGAGCGCGTTCGGATGCGTGTGGTCGACGTGCGCGCGCGGCACGAATGCGTGCAGCGGCGTGTCGATCGACGTCGCGCGCGGATTGAGGTTCCACGTGCAGTGGCGATAGAGGTCGACCATGTCGTCCTCGGCCTGCGTCTTGATGCCGTTGGGCGTGCGCGCCGCGTACACCGACTTCAGTTGCTCGAGCTTCGCCATCGACAGCGACGAGAAGAACTCGCGCCCCGCGGTGCGCAGGTCGCCGCCCGAGCCCTTGACCCACAGCACCTGCTCGGTCCTGCCGGTCAGCGGGTCCTTCTCCACGACCTTGCTCGAGGTGTTGCCGCCGCCGGTGTTGGTCACGCGCTGGTCGTCGCCGAGTCGGTTCGAGCGATAGACGAGGAGACCGACGGGATCGAGCTTGGCGGCGTCGGCGTCGTTCCAGGTGCGGCGGACGAAGGTCGGATTCTGGCCCAGGTTGCTGCTTGGGGTCGCGGTGGTCATGGTGGTTCCGTTGGGAACCGACAGACTACCGCCTCGCACGCGCCATCGCCGCGGCCATGCGGGCATGGTTCGCGAAATCAGGCTCGAAGCGGCGCGCCGCGAAGGACGTGCGGACGATCGCGCGCAGCGGCGCCGCACTCGCGATCTCCTCGAGGGCCGCGTACTGGACAAGCGCGTTGCCGATGGCCGTGCACTCTGTCGGCCCCGTCTCGACGGGGAGGCCCGAAGCGTCGGCGATGAGCTGGTCGAGCAGCGCGTTCGCTGCGCCTCCGCCCACGACCACGATGCGGCGCGCATCGAGGTTCGACAGGGCCGCGACCTCGCGCGCTGCGTGCGCGGTCGCGAGCGCGATCGAGTCGAGGGCGCAGCGGACGAGCGCGCCGTCGTCGGCAGGCTCGGGTTCGCCGCGCGCGGCGCAGGCCGCGCGGATGCGCGCGGGCATGTCGCCCGGCTCGAACAGCGTCGGATCGTCGGGGTTCACCACGCTGCGCAGCGGTTC
>CAIOCH010000454.1 GCA_903856525.1 uncultured bacterium
CGACGAAGGCACCCGCTTCATCTTCGGCAACGCCGCCGACGCGGGCGGCGCATGGGGCTTCATCTTCGCGGTCAAGGTGCTGCCGATCATCATCTTCTTCGCGTCGTTCATGGCGGTGCTCTACCACCTCGGCATCATGCAGCGGGTGATCGCCGTGCTCGCGGCGCTTCTTCGTCGCGCGCTCGGCGTCACGGGCGTCGAGGCCATGTCGGCCGCCGCCAACATCTTCGTCGGCCAGACCGAGGCACCCCTCACCGTGCGGCCCTTCATCCCGCGCATGACCCGCTCGCAGCTCATGGCGGTCATGGCGGGCGGTTTCGCCACCATCGCGGGCAGCGTCATGGCGGCGTATGTCGTCATGCTCGGCGGCGACGATCCCGCGGCCCGCGCGGAAGTCGCCAAGCACTTCATGATCGCGTCGGTGATGAGCGCGCCCGCCGCGCTGGTGATCGCCAAGATCATGCTGCCCGAGACGCAGTCGCCTCCCGACGAGTCGGTCGCCGGGCTGCGCAACCTGCCACGCACCACCGCGAATGTCATGGACGCCGCCGCCGAAGGCGCGACCGATGGCCTCAAGCTCGCGCTCAACGTGGCGGCCATGCTGGTCGCCTTCGTCTCGCTCATCGCGCTCCTCAACTGGCCGCTCGCGGCGCTCAGCGACCTCAACAGCGACTGGCTTCCCATCGCCTCCTGGCGCGCGCAGCTCGGGCTTCCCGTCCTCACCTTCCAGAACATCCTCGGCGCGGTCCTGCAGCCGATCGCGTGGCTCATGGGCGCTGGCGCCGACGCGCACAAGGTGGGCGCCGTGATGGGACAGGCGGTCGTCGCGACCGAGTTCGTGGCGTACCTCGACCTCGCGGGCATGATGAAGTCCGGTGAGATGTCGTCCCGCGCATCGACGATCGCGATCTACGCGCTCTGCGGCTTCGCGAACCTGCCCTCGATCGCCATCCAGATCGGCGGCCTCGGCGCGATGGCCCCCGAGCGGCGCAGCGAGATCGCCGCCCTCGGCCTGCGCGCGATGACCGCAGGCGCGCTCGCGTGCTGGATGACCGGCGCCATCGCGGGCGTCTTCGTCAACTGAGACCTCCGCGCATCACTGCTCAGGCGCGAGCGGCGACCAGTAGAGACACATGTACGAGTCGGGATCCATGCAGTCCTCGACTCCCCCAAAGAGCAGAAACCCGCTTGGGCTGCGTCTGGGGACCCAGTAGGTCGACGCATAGCCGTGCCACTGGCGACCCGTCAGCATGATCGATGAGCCGACGAGCGCCCATGTTCCGGTCTTTGCATCAGCCACGGAGCCCGCGCCCACGTTCTCGCCGATCCAACGAAACGAGTAGGCGCCATTCGCCTCTAGGACGAGTTCGACTTCCTTTCGGTAATCACCCACTATGCAGCCGCGGCCGACCCAGCGCCCGACGACATCCGCGACCTGGACGCTCTCTGCGGGCGCAGGACCACCGTAGCCACAGCCAACGAGCAGCGCGATGCACGAAGCGATCGCGGGGCGCAGTATTTCACCGCTTCGGCGAAGCACTCGCCGAAGCTCGTGCGCGGTCGACATCAGACTTTCACCAGCCGCGTCACCCGCCCGATCGGCACCCACTCGACCACCAGGATCGAGCCGTCCTCGAGGAACATGGCGGAG
>CAIOCH010000455.1 GCA_903856525.1 uncultured bacterium
GCCGCTCGCGGTCGTCGGCGGCGGCGACACCGCGATGGAAGAGGCGAGCTACCTCACCAAGTTCGCGTCCAAGGTCTACGTCATCCACCGCCGCGACAGCTTCCGTGCTTCGAAGGCGATGCAGGCCCGAATCCTCGAGAGCCCGAAGGCCGAGCCGGTGTGGAACTCGGTGGTGGTCGATGTGCTCGGCGACCAGTTCATCGAGGGCGTGGTCCTCGAGAATGTCGTGACCAAGGAGCGGTCGACGCTGCCCGTCAAGGGACTGTTCATCGCCATCGGGCACTCGCCTGCCACGAAGTTCCTGCACGGAACGGGCATCGAGTTCGACGACAAGGGCTATGTGATGCTGCGCACGCGCACGAGCCGCACCAACATCGACGGCGTGTTTGCCGCGGGCGATGTGGCCGACGCCAACTACCGCCAGGCCATCACCGCCAGCGGCATGGGCTGCCAGGCCGCGATCGACGCGGAGCGCTGGCTGGCTGAGCACGGCGTGCACTGAGCGTCATCGCGGTGTTCGCATCGGCGATCAGCCCGCTTGCGCGGGTTGCTCGTCGGGTGCGATGCGGGTGACGATTTTGGCCACCACGCAGTCACCCCACACGTTGACCACGGTGCGGCACATGTCCACGATGCGGTCGACGCCGAGGATGACGCCGATTGCCGCGATGGGAAGCGGCTCGATCCCGCGGCCGGCGATGGTGGAGTTGACCGCGGTGATGACGATCACCATCGTCACGAGCCCCGCGCTGGGAATGCCCGCCGCGCCCACTGCGGCCAGCACGCTCGTGAGCACGACCACCACGATCTCCGAGAAGCCCAGGTCAACGCCGAACAACTGGAACAGGAAGAGCACCACCACCGCCTCGTACAGCGCCGTGCCATCCATGTTCATGGTGGCTCCGAGGGGGACGCAGAAATTGGTCGCCCTTCGCGAGCAACCGCCCTCGCGCACGCATGCGTCGATGGTGACGGGCAGGGTGGCGTTGGAACTGGAGGTCGAGAACGCGGTGAGGAACACGCGCCGAAGGTTCCAGAGCAGCCTCCAGCCGTTGCCGCCGCCGAACGCGCGGCAGAAGAGGGGCAGCACGACGAACGCATGGATCGCGAGTCCCGCAAGTGCCACGCCCATGTACTTCAGGACGGGTGCCGCGATGTTCTGCAGCCCGAGTCTCGCGACCACCGCTGTCACGAAGAAGAACAGGCCGATGGGCATGATCCAGAGGACCCAGCCGACGATGCGCATGACTCCCGCAAGGAGCGACTCCAGCACGGCGAGGGCGGGGCGACCCCGATCGCCTGCGGTTGCGAGGCCGAGCCCGAGCAGCAGCGCCGCCAGGATCGCGGCCATGGTGCTTCCCTCGACCATGTCCTTGAGCGGATTCCTCGGGACGATCTGAGACAGGATGTTGAGCCAGGCGCCCGACACGCCGGTCGACTGCGCGTCCTGCATGCGCTGGGCGCGCGTGGCATCGGAGGCGAAGCCCTCCTGCGCCTGCGAGAAGAGCGCATCGCGGGTCTCGGCAGGAACCCCTGCACCCGGCGCGAACCACTCGACGAGGATGGCGCCGAGGGATGCCGCGAGCAGCATGCTCAGCAGGTACAGGAACACGGTGGCGCCGCCGATCCTCCCCAGCGAGGCGGGCTGCCCGATCGAGGCGATGCCGCAGCACACGCTCAGGAAGACGATCGGGATGACCAGCATTTGCAGCGGGCGCACGAGCATGTAGTCGCCCGCGATTTGCCAGAAACCGGAGATCTCGCCGCCAAGGCCGTGCAGGATCTGTCCCGTGGCGACCGCCGCGAGCAGCGCGCCGAAGAGCAGGGCGGTCTGGAACGCAGCGCCGCGGGAGGGTGTCGCCGATGAGGTCATCATGCAGGCGATCCTACCGCGGCGCGGCTTCGACAATGTGTGCCAACGTCAGGACTTGGCTGGCATCTCCGGCGCGGTCGACTTGACGTGCGTCTCCACGAGCTGCTGGGCGTCGACCGGTCCTGGCGCATCGGTCATGAGATCGGCTCCGGACTGCGTCTTGGGGAAGGCGATCACGTCGCGGATGTTGTCGGTGCCCACGATGTGCATGACCAGCCGGTCGAGGCCAAAGGCGATGCCGCCGTGCGGCGGGGCGCCGTGCTTGAGCGCGTCGAGGAGGAAGCCGAACTTGACCTTCGCGTCCTCCTGCGTGAGCCCGATCAGCTCGAAGACCTTGGCCTGCACCTTCTGGTCGTGGATGCGGATGGAGCCACCCGCGATCTCGCTGCCGTTGAGCACCAGGTCGTAGCCGGCCGAGAGGCACCCGCCGGGATCGGTGCCCAGGATGCCGAACTGGTCGGGATTGGGGCTGGTGAACGGATGGTGCAGCGCGACCCAGCGCTTGCCGTCATCGTCCCACTCGAACATCGGGAAGTCGACGACCCAGAGGAAGTTCCACTTGCCCTCGGGCACGATGCCGAGGTCGCGCGCCATCTTCTGGCGCAGCTCGCCAAGCGTCTTGGTGGCGATGTCGTAGTGGTCGGCGGCGAAGATGACGATGTCTCCCTGCTGGAGACCGAGCCTCTCCGTGAGTTCCGCCCGGATCGGCTCGCAGAACTTGGCCACACCGGTCTCGAAACCGTTTGCGCCGAGCTTGGTGTAGGGGATGCCGCCGGCGCGGAAGATCTTGGCGAACTCGCTGTAGCCGTCGAGGACCTTCCGGGTGAGCTTCTCGTTGGGGGTGGGCACGCGGATCGCCTTGACCACGCCCTTGCGGCCGCTCTTCGCCTTCGCGAGCGCGTCCTTGAACACCGCGAACTCGGTCTTCGCCGCGAGGTCCGACACATCGCGGATCTCGAGTCCGTAGCGGGTGTCGGGGCGGTCGATGCCGAAGCGCTCCATCGCATCCCAGTAGGTCATGCGCGGCACTTCGCCGATGTCGTAGTTGAACAGATCCTTCCACAGGCCCCGCGCGAAGCCGGTCATCATGTCCATCACGTCCTCGCGCTCGACGAAGCTCATCTCGAGGTCGATCTGCGTGAACTCGGCCTGGCGGTCGGCGCGCGGGTCCTCGTCGCGCATGCACTTGCAGATCTGCAGGTAGCGGTCGCAGCC
>CAIOCH010000456.1 GCA_903856525.1 uncultured bacterium
CATCATCGTCACCCACCGACTGAGCGCGGTGGTCGACGCAGACCTCATTCTCGTGATCGACGGCGGCCGCGTGATCCAGCGTGGCACGCACGCGGCGCTCGCGCAGCAGCCCGGGCTCTACCGCACGCTGTGGGAGATCCAGCATCTTTCCGACGCGGAGCTGGAGGCGCTCGATGTCTGAGGTGCACCAGCACGACGACGCCAAGGCGCGCTTCTCGCTGCACGTGTGGAGGCCCGTGCTGTCGCGCGCGCTCTCGCAGCGGGCGGCGATCACCGGGCTGATCGGCGCGGGGGTCTTCGTCGCGGCGATCGAGACGGCGCTGCCGCTGATCGTCGGGCGCATCGTCGACACGGCGCGCGCGGGAGACGCCGGTGGTCTCGCGCCGATCCTCGCGATCTACGCCACGGTGTTCGCGCTCTTTGCGGGCGGCGTGTGGCTCTTCATCGAGAGCGCGGGCAAAGTGTCGACGCGCACCGCCGACCGCCTGCGCCGCGACTGCTTCGCCAAGCTGCAGACGCTCGAGCCCGCGTATTTCGACGTGCGCCCCACGGGCTGGCTCGTCTCGCGCCTCACGAGCGACTGCTCCAAGGTGACGGGCATCCTGCCCTGGGTCCTGCTCGATTTCGCCTGGTGCTCGGCGATCATCGTCGGCGTGGTCACCGCGATGTTCTGGACGAATCCACGGCTCGCGCTGTGGGCGCTGGCGGCCGTGCCCGCGATGGCGCTCCTGAGCGCGGTCTTCCAGCGGTTCCTGATCCGCGCTGGCCGCGAGGCGCGGCGGCTCTCGAGCGCGATGACCGCGTCGTACGGCGAGATGCTGCTCGGCGCGCGCACGACCAAGACGCTCGCCCGCGAGGAGGCGAACCTCGCCGAGTTCCAGCGGCTCTCGAGCGACATGAACATGTGGGCGATGCGGGGGGCGATTCTCTCGAGCATCTACATGCCGCTCATGGCCATGCTCGCCGCGACCGCGGGCGCACTGGTGCTCTGGCAAGGCGCAGGCTGGGTGCTCGCCGACGAGAAGGTCTCGCTCGGCACGCTGATCGCGTTCATGCAGTTCGCGGCGCTCTTCGCGCAGCCCGTGCAGGAGCTCGCGCAGCGCTTCGCCGACATCCTCAACGCATCGAGCGCGGCCGAGCGCATCAGCTCGCTGCTCGCGACCGAGCCTTCGATCGTCGACCGCACCGATGCGCGGCCGCCAGAGCGCCAGGCGCCCATACGCGAGCTTCGGTTCGAGGGCGTCGACTTCTGGTACCGCGAGGGCGTGCCTGTGCTCGAGGGCTTCTCGCTCACGGCGCGGCGCGGGCAGACGATCGCGCTGGTCGGCTCGACCGGCGGCGGCAAGACCACGATCGTCTCGCTCGCCGCGCGCTTCTACGAGCCGAGTGCGGGCCGCATCACGATCGACGGCACCGACCTCAAGGACATCCCGCTCGCGTGGTTCACCGAGCGTATCGGCCTGGTGCCGCAGGTCGCCCACCTCTTCGCGGGCACCGTCCGCGACAACATCCGCTACGGGCGGCTCGACGCGAGCGATGCCGACATCGAGCGGGCCGCGCGCCGCGTGAAGGCGCACGGCTTCATCGAGGCGCTCGACAAGGGCTACGACACCGAGGTCGGCGAGGGCGGCGAGCGGCTGTCCACCGGCCAGCGCCAGCTCGTGGCGCTCGCGCGCGCGGTGCTGCGCGATCCGCAGATCCTCGTGATGGACGAGGCCACGAGCTCCATCGACACCGCCACCGAGCGGCTGGTGCAGGAGGGCGTCGACGAACTCCTACACGGCGGCGGCGAACTGCATCACGGTGGTGCGGACGGCGGGCGGATCTCCTTCGTCGTCGCCCACCGCCTGTCGACGATCCGCCGCGCCGATGTCATCCTCGTGATCGAGAAGGGCCGCATCGCCGAGCAGGGATCGCACGCCGAGCTCATCGCCCGCCGCGGCCGCTACTGGGAGCTCTACACGAACCAGTACGCCGCCGAGCGCGAGCGCGAAGTGCTGGGCTGAGCGGGATCACGCGCGCAGAGCGCGGCTGGGGCGGGTTGGTTTTCTGGGTCTTCAGGCTTTTGTGTGGGTCACCCAACCCTGACAGGCTTCGCCGTGATCCGTCCCGCCCGCATCTTGGCGGCATGGGCGACCGCGACCGCTGCGTCAACATCCCCGGTACGCCTGCA
>CAIOCH010000457.1 GCA_903856525.1 uncultured bacterium
GTTCCGCAGTCTCCGCTGCGCGGCGACTGACGGGCACCCGAGGTGTCCGCAGGCTCATGCAAGTCACTCCCACGATCGCCACCTCGAAGTCGACAACCATCATCCCCACCAGAGGGAGCCGCCGCAGCGGCGACCGCTCAAGCCTCGGGAGCCGCCGCAGCGGCGACGGATCAAGCCTCGGGAGCCGCCCGCAGGCGCGAAGGCTCACGTCCGTTACGGCCCGCATGCGCCCCAGGCGCTGAGGAGGATGGTGATGTCCTGGGCGCTCACGGTGCCGTCGAGGTTGCCGTCGGCGCGCGGGTAGATGCCGCCGTCGGTGCCCCACACGGAGAGGAGCGACGCGACATCGATGGCGTTGACCACGCCGTCGGCGTTCACATCGCCGAAGCAATCGCAGACCTCGGTGGTGTCGCCCTCGGAGGTGAAGTCGCCCACGATGTTCCACAGGGTGTTGCCGCACACGCGGGTGCCGGCGAGGAGGAGCGATCCCGTGGGCTGGGTTGTCTCGAGGAGGATGCCACCCGCAGATGGCGCGGTGTTGCCCGTGACCTCGCACTGCGCGAGTGTGAGATAGCCACGCTCGATGTGGATGCCGCCGCCGTCGACGGTGGCCGCGGAGGTGCGGATGGTGCAGCGCTCGAGGAGCAGCGATGCATCGAGGAGCGCGAGACCGCCGCCGCGCATGGAGGTGCTCGCCTCGATCACGCAGTCGCGGATGGCGCCCGCCGCGTTGCGCGCGAACACGGCGCCGCCTCGGAAGTCGATGGGCGCCGTGCCCACGGTGGTGCCGGTCGTACCGCCGCGAATGGTGAATCCCTCGACCACGGTGGTCGCCGGCTCGCCGCCCGCAAAGGCCAGCACCGACGCGCTGAAGCCTCCGGTGCCGTTGACGATCGTGGTCGCGGCACCTGCGCCGCGCAGGACGATGTCCTTGCCGCGCAGCGAGATCGGGCCTGCGTAGGTGCCGGCGGCCACCGCCACCACGCGCGGAGTCCCCGGGCCGACCGCATCGATCGCCGCCTGGATGGTGGGCATCTCTGTGGGCACGTCGTACGCGCCGTTGCCGTTGCAGTCGGGCGGAACGCCTCCCGCGATCTGACATGCGTCACCCACGCCGTTGGCGTCGCAGTCGCGCTGGTCGGGGTTCGCGATCGAGTCGCAGTTGTCGAGGCAGTCGGCGATGCCGTCGGCGTCGGTATCGGTGTCGGGCACGCCGCAGCCGCAGATGCCGGGCGCGGTCTTGGCCGGGTCGGTCGAGCACTGGTCGGTGTTCGAGAGCACATAGCCCACGGGCTGCGCGCACTGGGTGAGCGTGCCGTCGCCCGCGGCGCCGGCGCCATCGCCGTCGAGGTCGCGGTACCAGATGGTGTTGGGGTTGATGGCGGCGTTCGCGTCGTTGCAGTCGAGGTTGTTGGACACGAAGCCCGCGGGCGCGGAGCAGCCCGTGGCGGTGGTGGCGGGCGTGCCAAAGCCGTCGCCGTCGGCATCGCGGTACCAGGTGGCGCTCGAGCCAGTGACGGTGAAGGTGGCGCTGCGGGTGACGGTGTTGTTGGCGGCGTCACGCACGGTGATGGTGACGGCGGTGTTGCCGAGTCCGACGAGCGCACCCGCAGCGGGTGACTGCGTGATGGCGGTCACGGCGCAGTTGTCGGTGGCCACCACGGTGGCGGCGAAATTGGCCACGGGCGCCTGGCAGTTGGCGTTGGCAGCCGCGGAGAGCGCGTTGGTGTAGCTGGTGACCGTGGGCGCGGTGGTGTCGGCGGTGGCGGTCACCACCACCTGCGCGCTCGCGGGCGCGGTGCCGGCGACGCCGGTGACGGTGATGACGTAGGTGCCCGCCGCGACATTGGCGAGATCGGGCGTGCTGGCAGTGAAGTTGTTGGGACCGGTCCAGGCGATGGTGACGCCGTTGGTGATGGTCAGGTCGACCGCACCGTTGGCGAGGCCGCAGGTGGTGGGCGTCATGCTCACGAACTGGATGACGGGCATCGAGCCCACGACGACATTGTGGTAGCCGCCCGCCGCGATGCGGTTGACGGTTGGCGTGCCGACAGGCACCACGCCCTGACCGCGGTCGTTGAGGCCCCAGGCGACGACGGTCCCATTCGTGCGCAGCGCCAGCGTGTGATCGAGGCCCGCGGCGATGGCGGTGCAGGTACCCAGCGACGCGGGCACCGTCGACTGGCCGAACTGGTTGCGGCCCCAGCACACCACGGTGCCGTTCGACCGCAGTGCCACCGAGTGATCGAAGCCGCCCGCGATGGCGGTACAGGTGCCGAGCGCGGCGGGCACGGTGGTCTGTCCGAAGCCGTTGTAGCCCCATGCGGCCACGGTGCCGGCGGTGCGCAGCGCCAGCGTGTGGTCGCTGCCCGCGGCCACGCGCGTGCAGGTGCCCAGCGTGCCCGACACGGTCGACTGACCGAAGGCGTTGTCGCCCCAGGCCGCCACCGTGCCGTTGGTGCGCACTGCCACCGAGTGACCATTGCCCGCGGCGGCCCAGATGACGGTGCCGAGGTTCGCGGGCGGATTGCACTGGAGGTTGGCGTTGTTGCCCCAGCACACCAGCATCGAGTCGGCGCGGATGGCGAGCGTGTGGTAGTAGCCCGCGGCGACCGCGGTGCAGGCACCGAGCGTGCTGGGCACGGTGCGCTGGCCCAGCGCGTTGTCGCCCCACGCGAGCACGATGCCGTCGCTGCGCAGCGCCACCGAGTGATCGACGCCAGCCGCGATCTGCTTGGCCACCACCAGCGCCGCGGGCACATTGCACTGGCCGAAGTCGTTGGCGCCCCAGCAGCCGACCAAGCCGTCGGCGAGCGCGGGGGCCGTCAGCAGCGTTGCGGCGGTGCAGACGGTGGGGAGGGTTGCGGAGGTGGGGAGGCGCATGGATAGGCCAATGTAGCGGTCGGAGATGCGGGGGCCGACATGTGCGGCGAGCGACTGCCTCAGACGGCCCCCGCGCTGAGACAATCGGTGAACTCTGATTCCGAGAACCGAGCGGCACGCCGCGAGTGGCGATCGATAGACTCATCTGTCCCCTGAGAGGATGACGATGATCATGACCCTGAACGCGAGCAGACTCTCGGTGTGGGTCTGCATGCTGGCCCTTGCGGCGTGCGTGCTTTGGCTGCCACTTGGCCGCCCTACATCCTGGTGGATTTCGAATGGCGTCATCGCACTGCTCGTCAGTGGTGTGTTGCTCAATCGAGCCTTCGGAACGTGCACCATCCGACACGTTCCGCTGCTCCTGGCCTTCAGCGCCGTGAGCCTGATCTCCGCATGGCAGTCACCCTACGCGAAGAGCGCGTTCGAGCGTGGATCGGGAAGCCTGCTGTTACTCACCATGGGATTCGCGGCCGCACAGGTGGTCGCGCGGGATCGTGTTGCTCTACGCGGGCTACAGTGGGCGATCTGCACAGCGATCGTCGCCTGCACCGCCGATATCGCATGGCAGTATGCGAGCGGCCATAGCCTCTTCCTGGGTGTTCCTGCCCCAGCCGATCGATGGCGATTCACGGGCAGCCTGCCGAATCCGAACGAAGTAGGCTTCGTATCGCTACTGCTCCCGCTCGCCCTTGCAGGAGCTTCGACGAGGAGTGGCAGGCA
>CAIOCH010000458.1 GCA_903856525.1 uncultured bacterium
ACAGGCTCCGCAACTGCGGAGCCTGTGGGACTTTGAAGCGAGGCGGACGGGAATCGAACGCGCAACCACCGGCGTGACAAGCCGGTACTCTAACCAATTGAGCTACCGCCCCAAGCACCCCCGAGGTCTCCCTGAGGGGACGCAAAGAGTAGCAAACTTTCTTCGGGCGTCAAGCGGGTTGGAATGAGCCAAATCGGGCGGATTGGGGCCTGCCGAGCCGGAGCGTCGGTCGGTGCACCGACGGTAGGTCCGATCAGACGTCCGACCAACGGCGCCCCACGGCACTGGAGACCTCGAGGGGTACCTGCAGTTCCATGGCCCCCTTCATGGTCTCCTCGAGCAGGCTCCGGATGGCGGGCGCGTCATCCTCGGGCGCCTCCACGAGCAGCTCGTCGTGAATCTGCAGGAGCAGCCTCGCCCGCGGAAACTCCGACCGCAGCCGGGCGTCGAGCCGCACCATGGCGATCTTGATGAGATCCGCCGCGGACCCCTGCACGACGGTGTTGACCGCGATGCGTTCGCCGAAGGCCCGTTCGGCGGGATTGCGCGACTCGATCTGGGGAATCGGTCGCCACCGCCCGGTGATGGTGGTCGCATGCCCCGTGCGCTTCGCCGCCGCCACGCACTCGTTGAGGAAGGCATCGATGCCTCGGAATCGGGCGCGATAGCTCTCGATGATCTCCTTGGCACGGGCGATGGTGTAGCCAGGTCCGAGGCGCCGCGCGAGGCCACTGGCCGTGATGCCGTACACGATGCCGAAGTTGACCATCTTGGCCGCTGAGCGCTGGACATCGGTGACCTCGGCAGGCGCGACCTCGAACACCTGCGCCGCGACCGCGCGATGGATGTCCTCTCCGCGGGCGAACGCGGTGCACAAGCCGGGATCCTTCGAGAAGTGGGCCAGGAAGCGCAGTTCGATCTGCGAGTAGTCGGCGCTGACGAAGGTCATGCCCTCGCTGGCGACGAACGCGCGGCGGATCGCGGCGCCGACCTCGGTGCGGATGGGGATGTTCTGCAGGTTCGGCTCGCTCGACGAGAGGCGCCCCGTCGCGGTACCCGTCTGGTGGAACGAGCAGTGGATGCGACCCGTCTGCGGGAGGACTGCGGCGTCGAGCGCCTTGAGATAGGTGCCGACGAGTTTGGCGAACTGTCGGTACTCGAGGATCTGCTCAGGCAGCCTCGAGGTGCATGCGGGGTCCTCCGCGAGCTTCTCGAGCACCTCGCTGTCGGTGCTGGCGCCCGTGGTGGTGCGCTTGATGACGCGAAGGCCGAGTCCGGGCGGATCGGCGTCCGGGGCGTTGAAGAGCACCTGCGAGAGCTGCTTCGGGCTGTCGGGATTGAACGGCCACGCCGCCCCCGCCGCGATCTCCTCGCGGAGCTTCACCAGCCGGAGCTCGAGCGCCCTGCGCTGGGTGGCGAGTTCATCGCGATCGATGCGGATGCCTGCACGCTCCATGCGCGAGAGCACGGGCACGAGGGGGACTTCGATCTCGGAGTAGAGCTGCCACTGCCGGCGGTCGCGGATCGAGGCCTCGAGCCTGGCGGCGAGTGCGAGCGCGATCTCCGCGTCCTCGGCGGCATACGGCGTGGCGAGCGCCAGCGGCGCCTCGTCGAAGCGTCGCTGACCATCGCCCCGCGCGCCGATCACGGACTCGATGGGAATCGGCCGAACGCCCAGCACATGCTCGCTGGTGGCGTCGAGTCCATGGGTCGGCCGCGATGGATCGATGATCCAACTGGCGATCATCGAGTCTCCGGCGATGCCGCGAAGTTCGACGCCATGGTTGGCGAGCACGGCGTGGTCGTACTTGAGGTTGTGACCGACCTTCGCGACCGCGGCATCCTCAAGCAGCGGCTTGAGCAGCGCCAGCGCCCCATCGGTCGAGAGATGGGTGCCTGGCTCGGGCGAGCGCACGGGGACGTAGAAGCCCTCGCCTTCCTCGATGGCGAAGGAGAGGCCGACCAACCGCGCTTGCGGCAGGACCAGCGAATCCGTCTCGGTGTCGAAGGCAACGCGGGCGACGGCGCGGATCCTGGCGATCAGCTCCGCCAGTTCGGACTCGCTGCGGATGACCTCGGCGCGCAGGGCGCGCTGC
>CAIOCH010000459.1 GCA_903856525.1 uncultured bacterium
CGCCTCGAGACCGCCGAGAAGGAAGATGCAGCCGATCAGCAGCGCCACCCGCCGGCGCGAGTTCGGCGTCAACGCGATGCTCGCACCTACGAACGCGCCGAGGAGCGTGCCGAGCGCGTGAGCCAGGAACGGCACCGCCATATCCAGCAGCGAGTACCTGTGGATGTTCTCGTTGATGGTCTCGACGCGGTTGATGTCGACGCCCTCGGGCGGCGGCAGCAGCCACATGCCCGCGTAGAGGATGCCCATGTTGAGCGCCGCGCCCGCGATCAGGCCGAACAGGAGCGCGACCATGCCGCGAACGAGTGCCCGGAGGCACCCGACGCGACGGGAGAGTGGCGATTCGTCTTGCACGCGGGCACCATACCGCCGCAGTCGCAGCGATGCGCGGATCGCGGCCGGGGTCGTCGGCAGCCTCCGCAGCGCCGAACTACGCGGCGGCGCCGTCCTTCGGCTTGCCGGGGAACAGCACGCTGAGCACCGTCGCCAGCGCCAGGGTCGCCAGCACGATCACCAGCGACATGGTGGTGTCGATCTTGATCGACTTGCCCGGTTCGAGACCAATGACATCGAGGTACGGCGGCGCGCTCAGGAGGAGCAGCTTCACGCCCACGAAGGCCAGGATGAGGATGAGCGCCGGCTTGAGGAAGCGGAACTTGGCGATCAGGGCCGCGAGGCAGAAGTAGAGCGCCCGCAGGCCGAGGATCGCGAAGATGTTGCTGGTGAACACGATGAACGGATCGGGCGTGATCGCGAAGATCGCGGGGATCGAATCGACCGCGAAGACGAGGTCGGTGATCTCGACGAGGATGAGCGCGAGGAAGAGCGGCGTGATCGCCCACTTGGCCGACAGCGACCCCGCCGGTGGCGGATCCATCGTCTCCCTGCCAGTGGCTGGATCCCTGCTGTAGGTGGGCTTGATGGTGCGCTTGGTGAAGAAGCGCTGGCCGTCGTAGAAGTCGACCGTGGGGAGGAACCGCTTGCAGAGCCTCACCGCGATGTTCTGCGACGGATCGTCGTTGCCCTTGATGAGCGCCATCTTGAGGGCGGTCAACACGAGGAACCCGCCGAACACGATGAGGATCCACTGGTACTTGAGGATGAGCCCGGCGCCGACGCCGATCATGCCGCCGCGCATGATGAGCGCGCCGATGATGCCCCAGAAGAGCACGCGGTGCTGGTACTTGGCGGGCACCGCGAAGAACGCGAAGATCAGCGCGATGATGAAGATGTTGTCCATCGCGAGGGACTTCTCGACGACGTAGCCGACGAGGTACTGCTTGGCCGCCTCGGCGCCCTCGACCGTTCCCGAGATGATGATGGGCTGCTCGGGCACCTGCCCTGCGAGTTCATGCGTGTTGTAGCGCGGTGTGTCGAGTCCGAGCCCGAGCCAGTTGGCGTCGTAGGCCTTGTAGACGAACGCCGAGAAGGCGACGCCGCAGGTGAGCCAGATGACCGACCAGGTGGCGGCCTCCTTCATGGAGACCTCGTGCGCCTCGCGGTGGAAGACGCCGAGGTCGAGCGCCAGGAAGAGCACCACGAGGCCAATGAAGCCCACGTAGGCCCACATCTTGAGGGAGGCGGGATTGGCGGCAGCGGTTGCGGCCGTGTCGGCCGTGAGCAGGATGAGATCAATCATGGGGGTCCCCGAAGAGGGCGGGGATGGTAGCGGCGAGCACCACTCGGAGCGGCTTGTGCGCCCGCGATTCCGAACCGCCCATGGCGCGCCGGATGGCCCACGACCGGCATGCGCCCGCGTTCCCGGCGGTACCCTTCCCGCCCGGAGGATCCCGTGATGTCTACGCCGCAGCGACGTTCCGTGCTCGACTGGATCGAGTGGGCAGGCAACAAGCTCCCCGAGCCCGCGCTCATCTTCGTGATCCTCGCCGCGCTGGTGATCGGCGTCGCCGCCGTCGGTGACGCGCTGGGCTGGCAGGTCACACCCGTCCAGCCACGGGTGGTGATGGAACCCGTGCTTGATGCGTCGGGCACCCCCGTGCTCGGCGCGGACGGCAAACCCACGCTCGCCCCGGTCAAGGACGAGTCGGGGCGGATCGTCACCGAGCTCGTGGCCACGGGTTCCCCGATCGAACCGCGCAGCCTGCTGACCTCCGAGGGCGTCTACTGGATGCTCTCCTCGATGCTCCGCAACTTCACGGGGCTCCCCGCGCTCGGTCTCATCTTCGTGGCAATGCTCGGGATCGGCCTCGCCGAGAAGTTCGGCCTCTTCTCGGCGCTCATGCGCTCGCTGGCGTTCATCACGCCGCGGCGGCTGCTCACGCCCGTCATCGTGCTCATCGGCGCCAACAGCAGCGTCGCGAGCGATGCGGGCTACATCATCCTCCCGCCACTGGCGGCCGCGCTCTACCTGGCGGTCGGCCGTCATCCCGTCGCGGGGCTCGCCGCCGCCTTCGCAGGTGTCGCGGGAGGCTTCGGCAGCGGCTTCTTTCCCACGGGTGGCGATGGTGCGCTCACGGGCTTCGCGCAGGACGCCGCGCGCGTCATCGCGCCCGACTACACGGTCAACTACCTGCACAACGCGTACTTCAAGGCGGGATCGGCCGTCATCGTCATGCTCGCGGGCTGGCTGGTCACCGACCTCGTGGTCGAGCCGCGGCTGCGGCGGCAGAGCGCGGCGGCTGGCGATGCGGCCGCCGCCGACGACATGGCGCTCTCGGTCACCGAGAAGCGCGGCCTGACCGCGGCGCTGGCGACGATGCTGGTCGTGCTCGGTGCCTTTGCGGCGCTCATCTTCATCCCCGGCATGCCCCTGCACGGCGTGGGCCAACCCGTCCTCAACGACGGCCGCGTGATCGTGCAGCACGCGGTGGACATCCTCCCCGCCAACACCGCGACTACGGCGGCCGCGCACGACATCCTGGCGCGCGAGCCCCTGCTGGTGGTCGAGACCCCCTCGCGGCCACGGCTGGCGGAGACTCCGGGCGAACGGTGGTCGCACGTGATCGTGCCGATCATCTTCATCGTGTTCATGCTCCCCGGCATCGCCTACGGGCTGGTCGTGGGCACCCTCCGCAGCCAGCGCGACTTCGTCGACGCGATCTACCACGGCATCCGCAGCATCGTGCCCGTGCTCGCGATCGCCTTCTTCATGGCGCAGTTCATCAACTACTTCGCCTACACGCGGCTCGACCGCATGCTGGCGTACGCGGGCGGCTCGCTGCTGGTCGAGGCGGACATGCCTGTGCCGGTGCTGATCACCCTGTTCACGCTGCTGGTGGTGTTCGGCGACTTCGCCCTGAGCGGCATGCTCAGCAAGTTCGGCGTCATGGCGCCCATCTTCATCCCCATGTTCATGATGGTCGGCATCAGCCCCGAGCTCACCACCGCGGCGTACCGCATCGGCGACAGCGTGGTGAACATCATCACGCCGCTCAACAGCTACCTGCTCATCATCCTCGCCGTGCTGCAGAAATACAGTCCGCGCGCGGGGCTCGGCAGCCTGATCAGCCTGATGGTCCCGTACAGCGTGGTGTTCTTCGTCGCGTGGACGGCCCTACTCCTCGCATGGTGGATGATCGGCTGGCCGCTTGGGCCGGAGGCGCCGCTGTCGTACGCGCCGCCGCAGTGAGTCGCGGAGCCGATCCTCAGCAGGGCCCGAGACCCTCGCCGCCCGGCAAGCGGCTCGCGGCCCGCACCCAGCGCTCGAACTGCGCGGCGTCGAGGCCGCCGTCCTCGCGGATGTGCAGGTAGCGGGTGTCGCCCACCTTGGACGGTTCGGGAGGAGGCGGATCGAGCCGGGCGCCGGCGAAGAAGGTCACCTTCACATACCCCGTGAAGCAGTGGAGCGCGAGGAACCAGCCGTGGCCGGCGACGCCGTAGAACGGCGAGTTCCACTTGACGGCCTTGCGCACGCCGGGCACGGTGCGGGTCACGATGTCGTCGATCTCGCGGCCGACCGCGCTCTTCCACCCGGGCATCGCGGCGATGTAGGCCGCGATGGGCTCGTCGCCGTCACCGCGGCCGATCTGCGGGTTGCCGCCCGAAAGGAGCCTCGGGGCCGGGTTGGTGACGCGTGTCTTGGACTTCTTCGCGGCCATGTGGAGGACTCCGTTCGTTGCGATCGCCGGCGAGCGTCATGGGGCAAGGCCCATCGCGTCACGGACGATGCGGTTCGCCGGACCGCAGCGCATCGTGCGCGAGCGCGATCGCGCCGCACACGCCCGCATCGTCGCCGAGCGTGGGCGCGACGATGAAGTCACGCACCCCGTCCTTGGTCAGTGCCGGCGAGGCGATGTAGCCGTTGAGCACCTCGAGCAGCGCCGCGCGTGTCTTGTCGAGGAACGCAGCTTCGCCGAGCCGCCCGCCCTTGCGCACGCTGCCGCCGAAGATGATGCGCCGAGGCGAGAGCACATAGGTGAGCGTGGCGAACGCCTGCGCCATGTAGCGCGCGGTGAGGTCCCAGGCGGGATCGTCGGCCGCGAGCGCATCCGCAGGCCTTCCGGTGCGCGCCGCGATGGCGGGGCCCGCACACAGTCCCTCCCAGCAGCGGCCGTGGATGGCGCACGAGCCCGCGAAGCGATCGCCGTCGAGGACAGGCATGGGAATGTGGCCCATCTCGGGATGCACCAGTCCGTGCAGCAACCGGCCGCGCGCGACGCCGCCGCCGCCGATGCCCGTGCCCACGGTGACATAGATGAAGTCGTCGAGCCCGACCGCGGCGCCCCAGCGGCCTTCACCGAGGGCGGCGCCGTTCACATCGGTGTCGAAGCCGATCGGCCGCCCGGGAAAGGCGCCACGCAACGGTCCGATGATGTCGGTTCCACGCCAGCCCGGCTTGGGCGTCGTGGTGATGGACCCGTAGGTTGCCGAGCGGGGATCGAGATCCACCGGACCGAACGACGCCACGCCGATGGCGGCGAGTCGCCCATGCGTGCGCTGCGCCTCCACCAGCCACGCGATCACCTGGGTCAGGAGCGCCGCAGGATCGTCACCCGTCGGAAACTGGGCGCGTGCGAGCAGTCCCGCACCCGGTCCGCGTCCGACACCGACGACAAACTTGGTGCCGCCCGCCTCGATGGCGCCCACGAGTGGCAGATGTGCGTGTGTTGCGTCCACGATGGAGGATCCAGGACAGGAGTGTACCGTTGCATCGCCCCTGCCCGCCCTGCATGATGCACCGACCATGACGGGTCACGGCCAACTCCCCTGCCCCGACTGCGGCTACCAGCGCCGCGGACTGCCGCGCGCGCAGGCCTGCCCCGAGTGCGGGGCGCCTGGATTCCGCGGCGACTTCACCGTGAGCGGCGAGCCCGAGGTGCACGACGAGTCGCGGCGTGCGGGCGGCGTCGCGGCGGTGGCGCGGTTCCTCCTGTTCACCAGCGTGTATCTCTGCTCCTGGTTCTTCGGCCGAAACAGCGTCTGGGGCGAGTGGATCTCGATCGCGGGTGTGACCCTGTTCGCGCTGGCCCTCGCCATCTACCTCCTCGGACGCGCCCGACGGCGCCGCGATGCCGCCACGGGCATCTCGCTCGAACGCGTGGTGTGGGACTTCACGCCCGACGGCATCGTGCTTCGTCGCAACGGCAGCGAGCGCATCGTCGCCTACCGCGACATCGACCAGTGCTGGTCGGCGATCAACTTCGTGTCGCGCCGCACCAAGGTGCAGCTCTTCTCGGTGCGCGCCGAGCCTTCGATCGGGTCCGCGCTCGACACCATGCTGCTGGGGGGCGCGCTCTCCGAACAGCGCCTGGCCGTCGCCGAGATCAAGCGCCGCATCGCGGAATCGAAGGGTGTGGCGGCGGGATGACCACGGGTATCCTGAGCAATTCATGACGGAGTCCCCGCAACCGCTGCTGCACGGCGACCTGCCCTGCCCGTCCTGCGGCTACCTTCGAGCGGGCCTGCCCCTCGAACGCGCCTGCCCTGAATGCGGCGCGGCGGGCTTCGAGGGACTGGTGATCGCGAGCGGGACATCGCTTCCGCCCGCGACGCCCGTCGTGAAGCCGCTCACCTACCTGGCACTGGGGCTGCTCGGCTGCCTCGCCGCGCTCATCGCGGTGTCGTTCCTCGTTGCACCCGAAGCGGGACGGCAGATCCGCACGCTGCTCATCCCCTGCAGCGTGCCGCTCGTGGTCGGCGGCGCCATCGTTCTCGGGGTCATGTGGTGGACGGTGCTCCGTCACCGTCCCGGCAGCGAGCGTTCCGCCGAGCGCGAGGTGTGGGAGGTCTGGCCCACGGGCGTGCGCATGCGCTCGCCGCAGGGAACCGAGTGGATCGCGCGGGAGCGGATGTACGACGTGACGGTGCACACCCGATTCGAGCTCGGCGCGACCGTGGTCTCGATCACGGAACCCGGGGCCCTCGACCTCACCGGGCACCGTCTGCACCTGCGCGAACCGATCGCCGCGCGGCGGAAGTGCGCCGCGCGCATCCGCGAGGTGCTTGGGTTCGCGTGATAGATTGCCCTCCGCCATGGACCAGCCCAACGCCACCTCCGCTGCACGCTACGCCAACGCCAAGCGCCTCCAGCTCCACCTCGGGGGCTGGGAGGTGAAGGAAGGCTGGACGATCGTCAATGTCGAGGAGCGCGAGGGTGTCGATGTGCGCAGCAGCGTCACCGATCTCTCGATGTTTCCCGACGGCAGCGCGGTCGAGATCTACGCCTCGCACGTGTACGAGCA
>CAIOCH010000460.1 GCA_903856525.1 uncultured bacterium
ATCGCGGAGCGAGACCGAGGATGCCGTGCAGGAGGTCTTCGTGCGGCTCTGGCAGACGGCGGACCGCTTCGATCCGCAGCGCGCAAAGCTGGTGACCTGGGTCATGCTCATCACCCGTCGGCATCTCATCGATCGGCTTCGAAGGCAGTCTGCCCGACCGGAGCGGAACGCGGTGGATGAGGCCCGGTTTGACGGCGGCGGGGTTCCTGCCCGTCCGGACGAGCGACTGGGCGCCTCCGAGGAGGCCAACGAGGGTCGGGAGCGGCTCCGCCGGCAACTGGCGCGGCTGCCCGAACTCCAGCGGACGGTGATCGAACGGGCGTACCTGCAGGGTTTCAGCCTCCGCGAAATCGCCGTTCAGTTGGACGCGCCTCTCGGAACGATCAAGAGCGCCCTGAGCAGGGGGCTGGCCAAGCTCCGCGAGCTGGAAGGGGGCGAGAACCATGGATGAGGTGTCCGCGTGGCCCATCGCGCTGGTTTGGTGCGAGCTCCATGACGGTCGCCCGGGTGGAGGTGCGGCGGCCGTCGGCTGGCCTGACCTCCCGCGGATGGGCGGCAGCCGCCGTCGTGTTTCGCCCGTTTTCCCACGTGCGGGCTGCATCCTCGCAGCGAGGGGTTGCGTACATGCGCCCGCTGACTTTCCGTGCGACCTCGCGGTCGATTCCGCGCATGAAGGTCGTGAACAGCCCCGTGACTTGGTTTGTGCGAATTGACAGATGTCGATTGACCCGAACGCCGTATCGATGACCGACGAATCCACCAGTTTCCGCGACGAACCTCTTCCACGCGAGGAGCTGCTCGAGCTCGCTGCTGCCGATGCGTTCGGTGCGTTGGATGCGGTCGAGCAGGCGCGCTTCGAGCGTGCGTTCGCCTTGTCCGCTCCCAGCCTGCAGGCCGAGGTCCGTGCGGTGCAGGACCGCGTCGCGCAGGATCCCGCATTCCGTTCCGGCGATCAGCCGCCCGCGTCGCTCCGCTTGAAGACACTCGCCCGGGTGGCGGCAGCGATCGAGTCGGAGGGTGTTGCGCCCATCGCGGTCATCGGTCCCGCACATGGTGCAGGATATTGGGGTGCAGGCCATTGGGGTGCAGGCCATTGGGGTGCAGGACGTCGTGGTGCAGGACGTCGGGCCGAGCCCGCCGTCGATTCATCGCGGGACGCGCTGCTGCGCGAGATCCTCGCGCGGGCCGAGATCGAGCGCCGTCCGCCGCAGCACCTTTGGCGGATCGCGGCGTTGTTCCTGTTCGCGGCGCTGGTGGTGGCGCTCTTCTTCAACTCCGAGCAGCGCAAGATCTCGGAGCGATTGATGGACTATGTCGACGGCCGCATGACCGAGGCGTCGGTGCGTGCGCTCGCGCAGGCCACCGAGTCATTCGACTTCACCCGTGCGCGGTCGCTGCAGGTGCTCGACGCCGACGGCCGTGCCTCGCGCACGGTGCACGCGTATCTCGACGAGGTCACCCGCGAGGTGTGCGTGGTGGGATTCGGCGTCGTGGATCCGGGGTTGTCGGTGCGCGTGCTCGATGGAGCATCGGGCGCGACGCACCAGCTGGCGGCATCCGTGGTCGAGAGCCGCGGATTCGGGCTTCGGTTCCAGCAGCCTGAAGGCGTGCGCGAACTGCGCCTCGAGGTCGGTGACTCCGCGCTGCGCATCATCATCTGAACGCGTGTGATTCGAACGGAGCCTGACC
>CAIOCH010000461.1 GCA_903856525.1 uncultured bacterium
CAGCACGACCCGCAGCCCGGCAGCTCCCGCCAGTTGGACCAGCCGCCGAACATCGCAGCGGCCCGACCACTCAAACCGGCCAGGTGTCGGCTCGTGCAGGAGCCACGGCACGCGCACCACGACGCTGTTGAAGCCCGCATGCCGCAGTCTTCCAAGCTCCGACGCCCAATCGGCCGGGTCGTGCAGCACTGCATCGAACGCCGCGCCCACGATGGGAAAGCGTGACGCGGTACGCCCGCCCGGCAGGAGGAAACTCTTGGAATCGAAGGAGACGGCGGGCATGTGCGTTCGGTCGGCGGCGTTCGGCTCGGACCATTCCTCGGACGCTGCGACTCTCGCAGAATCGCCGCCGAAGGGCAAAACTCGGGCATCCTGCCCCCACTTGGTGGCGAAGGCCGCAGCGGTTGCGACCAAGATGCGGTACAACCACTTCCTCCGCATGCCTCGTTGTTCCCTCACTCCACCAAATGCCCGCCCGCTGGGCGTTGTTGTTGCCGCCGCTTGCCTTCTCACGGCATGCGACGCCGGCATGCAACGCGTGGACCGAGAGGTCAACAAGCGCCTGCAGGAGAGCGCGGAGCAACTGGCCGGCGGCGCGGTGTATCCGCTTTCTGCGTCGAACCGCTACGAAAATGGTTCGAAATTTCCTGATTATCCAGAGAACGTCGATCGGCCATCGACCGTGAATCCGCCCGCGGAGGCACTTAGTTTCGAGGTCGTGCCACCCGTCAAGGAAGACGCCGCCAGCATCACCCGCCGGTTTGAGCGCATGTCGGAGGAGGATCTGAGTGCAAAGCTCCTCACCTTCGACGAATCGATGGCCTACGCCCTGGCCAACTCACAGGAGTACCTGTCGGCGGAGGAAACGTATCTCATTGCCGCAATTCGACTTCTGATTGAGGAGCACCGCTGGTCGCCGCTTCCAACGAACGTCACCAGCGCGGGCTTCACGACGTCCGGGGAGGGTTCGCGGTTCAACAACGCGCTTTCGGTGGTCAACGAGATCGGCGTCAATCAGCGATTGCCCTTCGGCGGCCAGGTCGGCGCCGCCTTCGTGGTGCAGGCCACGGAGCAGCTCGACCAGTACCTGTCCTCGACCGACGCCCAGTCGGCCGACGTTGTGCTCGAGGCGAACATCCCCCTCCTGCGCGGCTTTGGCGACGTGGCCCAGGAGGAGCTGGTGCAGGCGCGCCGCAATCTCATCTACTCGGCCCGCAACTTCGAGCGGTTCCGCCGCGACTTCTACTATGACCTCGCCGCCGACTACCTGCAGCTGGTGTTGCAACTGCAGGGCATCGCCAACGGCGTGCGCCAGGTCGAGCGCAGCGCCGCCGTCGAGGCGCGCACCAAGGCGCTCGTCGAGAGCGGCCGCACCGAGCCGTTCCAGGCCGATCTCGCCACCCAGAACACCCTGTTCGCCCTCGACCGTCTGAGTTCGCAGCGCGAGGCCTATCGACTGACGCTCGACCGCTTCAAGGCGCGCATCGGCATGCCTGTCGAGGACTCGGTGCGCATCGAGCCCACCCAATTCAAGCTGCCCGTGCCCAAGGTCGACATGGCGCGGTCACTGGAGATGGCGTTCCGCTACCGCCTCGATCTCCAGACCTCCTACGACCTCGTCGACGACTTCGCCCGCAAGGTCGATGTCGCCCGCAATCGCACGCTGGGCGACCTCAACCTGCTGCTCGCGAACAACCTGCCCACCGATCCCACCCGCGACCGCGGCGGGCTGGGATTCGATCCCGGCTACGACAGCTTCACCGCGCGGATCACCTACTCGATGCCGCTCGATCGACTGACCGAGGACCTCCAGTTGCGCCAGGCGCAGATCCTGCTCGAGCAGGCGCGCCGCGAGGCCGACCAGTCGCGCGACGATGCGGCGGTCGAGGTGCGTCAGGCCGCCCGCGGCATCGAGCGCTCGCTCTTCTCGCGCGCCGTGCAGGAGAAGAACGTCCAGGCCTCCATGAACCGGCAGGCCGCGATCGACGCCGCACCCGACCGCGCCACCGCGCGCGACCGCACCGAGGCGCTCGACGCGCTGCGCCGCGCGCAGGACTCGCTCGACAACGCCAAGAAGGATCTCCAGCTGGCG
>CAIOCH010000462.1 GCA_903856525.1 uncultured bacterium
CTCGCGGAGCATGTGGCGGCAGATGCGGAACTTGCGGTACACGCCGCGCTTGCGGCCCGTGATCTCGCAACGCACCTCGCTGCGGGTGCTGAACTTCGGCTTGCGCTTCATCTTGTTGAAGGTACGCGTGCTGGCCATGTGTTTGAATCCGTGGTGATCTCGCGGTGCGAGTGTGGGTCAGGGTGCGCGATCGCGCAGTGGATCGTTCAGTTCTTCTTCTTGCGGTCTTCCGGCTTGACGAACGGCATGCCGAGCTCGGCAAGCACGTAGCGGCTCATCTTGGGGTCCGAGTTCTCGAACACGAAGGTGATGTGCATGCCGTGCGTGATGGTGGCGTTCGCCATGTTGATCTCGGGCCACACGGCCTGCTCGGTGAGACCCATGGAGTACGAACCGCCCTTGTCGAACGAGCGATCCTTCACGCCGCGGAAGTCCTTGATACGCGGGATCGCGAGGTTGATCAGGCGGTCCATGAAGTGCCACATGCGGTCGCGGCGGAGCGTGACCATGAACGCCGAGGGCATACCCTCGCGCACGCGGAACTGCGACACGGCCTTCTTCGCCTTGATCATGATGGGCTTCTGACCCGTGATCGTGGAGAAGTTCTTGATGAACTGGTCGCGCACCTCGGGCTTGAGCTTCGCGTTGTCGAGGTACTTGCCGATGCCGGCGTTGACCACGATCTTCATGAGGCGCGGCAGCTGGTGCTTGTTGTCGAGGCCGAACTCCTGGATCGCCTTCGGACCGACGGTGTCGATGTAGGCCTGCTGGAGTCGGGGGTAGTTGCGGGTAACGTGTGCCATGGGGCTATGCTTTCTGCTGTGTCACGGGATCCGTGACCTTGGCGGCGGGAATTCCGATTACTTGCGGGGACCGTGGAGCGTGTGCAGTTCCTTGCCACCGCGGGCGGCGACGCGGACCTTGGAGCCATCAGGCTTGGTCACGAAGCGCACGCGCGTCGGCTTGCCGTCGACGACCGGGCTCACGTTGGAGGAGTGGATCGGACCCTCCTCCTTCACGATCTGGCCCTGCGGGCGGGCCTGCGTCGGCTTGACGTGCTTGGTCTGGATGTTGGCACCCTTGACCACCACGCGGTCGCCCTCGTCGACGATGCGGAGGATCTCCCCGACGACTCCCTTGGAGCGGCCGCGGGTCACGATGACGGTATCACCCTTGCGAATGTGGCGTGGCATGATCAGATCACCTCCGTCGCGAGCGACACGATCTTCATGAAGTTCTTCTCGCGGAGCTCGCGGGCCACGGCGCCGAAGATGCGGGTGCCCTTCGGATTGCCGTCCTTGTCGACGAGCACGCAGGCGTTCGAATCGAAGCGCACGTACGACCCGTCCTCGCGGCGGGTGGGGAACTTGCAGCGCACGATGACGGCCTGAACCTTGTCGCCGGCCTTGACATCGCCGTTGGGCAGCGCCTTCTTGACCGTGCAGACGACGCGGTCACCGATACCCATCGTGAGACGGGTGAAGCGGCCGGTGGCCGTCGAGGATCCCAGGACGCCGATGACCATGGCTTCCTTCGCGCCGCTGTTGTCGGCAACCTCGAGTCGTGATTCCTTCTGGATCATTGCTTGGCTCCATCGCCGGCACCAGCCGGCGTCAGTTCACATGAACATTCGGTGGGACATTCGGTCGGGCGGTCACGCGCCTTCGCCGAAGCTGACTGCGCCACCCTCGGGCGCGCGCTCGACGACTCGGACGAGCACCCAGGACTTGGTCTTCGAGATCGGACGGCACTCGGCGACCTCGACGCGGTCACCGAGGTGCGACTCGTTCTTCTCGTCGTGGACCTGCAGGACGGTGCGCTTGCGCATCGTCTTGCCGTACTTGGCGTGCTTGCCGGAGTAGGCGATCACGACCTTGCGGGTCTTGTTGCGCTTGTCGCTCTGCACGACGCCGATGCGGCGCGGGGAGGTCTCGGGAATGACGAGTTCGTTGTTCGTCGGCATGGTTCGTATCCTGATGGGAGGCGATTACGCCTTCGCGCCCTTCGCGCGTGAATTCTGCTCGGTCAGGACGCGCGCAAGATCCTTGCGCGCCTTGCCGATGCGCGAGTTGTCGGCGATCTTCTCGGTGGTCGACTGGCAACGGAGGTCGAAGAGCTCGCGGCGGAGGCGGGTGGCCTCGCCCTTGAGGTCGTCGTTGGAGAGCTTGCGGACTTCAGCGGACTTCATGGGGTTCTCTCGGCTTTCGTTTAGACGGCGATTCGACGGCCCACGAAGCGGCACTTGACCGGCATCTTGTAGGCGATGCGGGCGAGGGCCTGCTTCGCGAGGTCCTCGGGGACGCCAGCGATCTCGAAGAGGATCGTGCCCGGCTTGATGCGCGCCGCCCAGTAGTCGACGTCGGCCTTTCCGGTACCCATTCGGGTCTCGAGAGGCTTCTTCGAGATCGGCTTGTCGGGGAAGACGCGGATGAAGATCTTGCCCTGACGGCGGAGGAAGTGCTGCGCCGCGATGCGGCCGGCCTCGATCTGGCGACCCGTGAGCCAGTGCGGCTCCATGGTCTGCAGGCCGTAGTCGCCGAAGGCGACGTAATTGCCGCGCGTGGCGTTGCCCTTCAGCTTGCCGCGCTGCTCTTTGCGGAACTTGACTCGCTTTGGCATCAGGTTGGACATGGGGTCCTCGTCTGTCTTCTGTCGGTTTCAGCCGCGCAAGGCGACCGTGGATGCTTCTGACTTTCAGTACCGGGTTCGTCGGGTTCCGTCGGGACCCCGCTCACCCTCACGGGATCCGGCTCATCAACGGCGACCGCGGGCGCGGGCGCGGCCACCAGCCGCGCTCGAGTGGGTCTGATCCTCGTCGTGCTCGGTGTACAGGCCCTTGAAGACCCACACCTTGACGCCGATGACGCCGTAGTTGGTCGAGCTGTGCGCGACCGCGTATTCGACGTTCGCCTGGAGCGTCGACAGCGGGATCGAGCCGAGACGGGTGTCGAGGGTGCGGCTCATCTCCGCGCCGCCCAGTCGGCCGGCGAGAAGGATGCGGATGCCCTTGGCACCGTTCTGCATCGAGCTCTCCGCACGCATCTTGAGCAAGCGGCGGAAGTTGGCGCGCTTCTTCAGCTGCTCGCCGATGCTCTCGGCGATGAGCTTGGCGTCGAGGTCGGGGTTCTTGATCTCGACGACCTTGAGGACGACCTTGCGGCCCGTGAGGGTCTGGAGGTCCTTGGTGAGCGCCTCGATGCCGGCTCCACGCAGACCGACGACCTGACCCGGGCGGGCGGTCTTGACGATCACGGTGAGCTCGTCGCGCGTGCGCTCGATGAGGATGTCGCTGACCGCGGCGAACGGCGGCGTGCGGTTGAGCCGCTTGTCGACGTACTGCCGGATCTTGTAGTCCTCGACGAGGAGGCTACCGAAAAGCGCCTTGGGTGCGAACCAGCGGGAGCGGTGAGCCTCGGTGATGCCGACGCGGAAACCGAATGGATGGACCTTCTGTCCCATAGTGATTCTCCGAGGCGATTACGCCCCGCGCTCCTCGACTGCGATGTGGATGTGGCTGGTGCGCTTGCGGATGGGGTGGGCGCGACCGCGGTCCTTGGGCTGGAAGCGATCGAGGGTCGGACCCTCGTCGACGCGCGACTCGCTCACCACGAGCTTGGTCGGGTCCGCGTTCTTCTCCTCCGCATTGGCGATCGCGCTCTTGAGCACGACGGCGATGAACGCGGATCCGCGCTTCTTGGAGAAGTCGAGGGCGGTGAGCGCCTCGTCCACGCGCTTGCCGCGGATCATGTCCGCGACGAGGCGCGCCTTGCGGGGCGCGATGCGAGCGAATCGGTGGCTGGCTTGGAATGCCATGGTGGTGTACCTCACAGGTCCGGAGCCGAGGCTCAGGACTTGAGTTCTTCCTTCTTGTTCGTGTGGCCGCGGAACGTGCAGGTGTGCGAGAACTCGCCCAGCTTGTGGCCGACCATGTCCTCGGTGCAGTAGACATCGATGAACTGGCGTCCGTTGTGCACCTGGAAGGTGTAGCCAATGAACTCCGGCACGATGGTGCAGGCGCGCGACCACGTCTTGATGGGCGAGCGCTTGCCTGCGGCCTCGAGCTTCTGGACCTTGCGGTACAGGCTCTCGACGACGAATGGACCCTTCTTGAGCGAACGAGACATGGTGAGTTCTCTGCTTGTGTGCGCCGCACGCGCGGCGGGGATCTCTCTGACTTGACTCTCACGACCGACCGACGGCTGCACCGCCGGGACCGGCCCCGACCGGACTTAGAGCTTGAGCTGGCCGTAGCGCCTGCTCTTGCGGCGACGGATGATGCGCGAATCGCTCGACTTGCCGTAGCGACGGGTGCGACC
>CAIOCH010000463.1 GCA_903856525.1 uncultured bacterium
CGGAGGCGTCCTTCTTGGGAGCGTCCTTCTTGCCCGCATCGGCCTTCGAAGCCGGGGCCTGCTTGCCGGCAGGCGCGGACTTCAGCGCAGCGGGAGTCTTGTCTACGGGAGCCTTGACTGCAGGAGTCTTGACTGCAGGAGTCTTCGTGTCGGGCGCCTTTGCGGCGACAGTCTTGGCTGCGGGAGAGCTGGCCGCGGGAACCTTGGCCACGGAAGACTTCGTGTCCGCCGTCTTGCCAGCGACCGCCTTGCCTACAGGAACACTGCCTGCGGGAGCCTTACCCGGAACGGTCTTTCCGTTGCTGGCCTGCGGAGCCTTTGGCTTGCCGTTCTCGACCTTGCCGCTTCCCGCCTTCACGCTCTCCGCCTTGACATTCTCCACCTTGCCGTTGGGAGCCTTGCCGTTGGGGACCTTGCCGTTGGGAGCCTTGCCGTTGGGAGCCTTGCCGTTGTTGGCGGACTTGACGGCGGGCGCGCTCGGCGCGGCAGACTTGACCACCGCGGGCTTTGCCGTGGGAGCCTTCGCCGCGACCTTGGCAGCAGGCTTGGCGACCGGAGTCGCCGCAACCGGCTTCGCCGCGGGCTTTGCAGCAGGGACCTTGGTCGGCGCGGGCTTCGCCGCCGACTTGGCCGAGTTCTTGCCGACGGGCTCAACGGGCTTCGAGGACACACCCTTCTTGGGAGCATCCTTCTTCGCCGGTTCCTTCTTGGCAGGAGCTTTCTTCGTCGCCACGAATTGTCTCTCTCTCCCACTCCAGGGCGGCCAGTCGGCGCGCCCTTCGGGGGGCGGGAGCGTAGCAGCACAGGGTCAAATGGTCAAAAAGCCTGCGAAAATCGCCGCGGCCGCAGCACGCTCGCGGCGGAATCCTGCGGGAAATCCCCCGCTTGACGGCTGAAGCCGCCGCGATCGACCATGAAGCCGTCAGCCGGCCGCGACCGCCAACTCGTCGCGGAAGGCGCCCATCTTGCGGAACTTCTCAAAGCGCTGCCGCACCAAGGTTTCGGGGTTCACCCGCGACAGCTCGCGCAGGCGGTCCACGATCCAGGTCTGGAGGTTGTCGGCCGCCAGCCGCGGATCGCGATGCGCCCCGCCGACCGGCTCCGCGATCACGTCGTCCACGAGACCGTTCTGCAGGTTGCGCCGCGCCGTGAGCGCCAGGCACTCGGCGGCGCGGTTGTTGGTCTGCTCGTTGGCTTCCTTCCACAGGATCGCGGCGCAGCCCTCGGGAGAGATCACCGAGTACCACGCATGCTCGAGCATGGCCACGCGGTCGGCCACGGCGATGCCGAGCGCACCGCCCGATCCGCCCTCGCCGATCACCACCGACACGATGGGCGTGCGCAGGCGGCTCATCTCCATGAGGTTGACGGCGATCGCCTGCGCCTGTCCGCGCTGCTCGCTGCCCACGCCGGGGTAGGCGCCGGGGGTGTCGACCAGGGTGACGATCGGCAGCCCGAGCTTCTCGGCGAGCTTCATCTTGAGCATTGCCTTGCGGTAGCCCTCGGGGTGGGCGCAGCCGAAGTGCGCCGCCACCTTCTCGGCCACGGTCTTGCCCTTGTTGTGCCCGATGAACATGCACTTGACCGAGCCGATGCGGGCGAATCCCGTCACGATCGCCGGATCATCGCCAAAGGCGCGGTCGCCGTGCAGTTCGCAGAAGTCGCGGCAGATCATCTGCTTGTAGTCGGTCGTCTGCGGCCGCAGCGGATGGCGGGCGATGCGGACGGTCTGCCACGGGCTCAGGTCGGCGTAGATCTTGCGGAGCAGGCTCTCGCGAGTCTCGTTGAGCTGGCGGAGCTCGTCGGCGTAGCGCTCCGCATCCGGGCGCTCCTCGATGGCGTCGATCTGACGCTCGATCTCGAGAACGGGGTTCTCGAAGTCGAGCTGGTAGAGCGGGCTGTAGCCGGGTCGTGGCATAGCGGGACAGTGTATCGCAGGACGGCGGAAACGCGGCAATCCCCCGCAGGTGGCGCCTGCGGCACGGTTTGGGCGCCGCGGCCAGTGCGGCGTGTCCGCGGAGTGCGACGAACCGGGACCGCATCGGCAGGTCACGGCTGGCGGCGGCGCACGGGATCATCGCGGGGTCATCACGGGGTCATCACGGGAGCGCAGGTTTGCGACGCCCACACGGAAACCCGCTACGGTGCGGCCATGATCCCCCGCCTCGTCATCGTCGGCTTCGGCAATGTCGGACAAGCACTGGTGCGCGGTGCGATCGCGTCGGGCATCGCGGCGCCGAGTGAGATCGGTGCCATCGATTCCGACTCGCAGCGGCTGGCGGAGGCGCGCGAACTCGGTCTCCGAACCGTCGACGCGCGCGGTGCCGCCGCCGCGGAAACGGTGGTGCTGGCGGTCAAGCCGCAGAACTTCCCCGCGGTGGCGCAGTCGCTCGGCGCCGTCCCTGCGAGCGGTCCGCTGGTGCTTTCGGTCATGGCGGGCATGCGGAGCGCATCGATCCGCGATGCGCTCGGCGGTGGCACCCGCATCGTGCGAACCATGCCGAACACCCCCGCGGCCGTCGGGCGCGGAATCACCGCCATCGCGTCCGATGCGCCGGTGCCCGAAGCCGACATCCTGCGCGCCGAGCAGCTGTTCGCGTCGGTCGGGCAGACGGTGCGGGTGCCCGAGGCGCTCTTCGACGCCGTGACGGCCGTAAGCGGCTCGGGGCCGGCGTTCGTGTTCCGCTTTCTCGAGGCGTGGACCTACGCCGCGGAGGAGATCGGCCTCCCGCCCGAAACGGCTCGGACCCTCGCGCGGGAGACCCTCGTGGGCGCGGCAGCCCTGCTCGACGAGACGGGCGAGGCGCCCGAGGTGCTTCGCGCGAAGGTCACCAGCAAGGGCGGAACCACGGCCGCGGGCATGCTGCGGCTCGACGACACCGCAAGCCGCGGCGGAGGTCTCGATGCCCTCATGGTGGAGGCGCTGAAGTCCGCGCGCGACCGCGGCGCAGAGCTCGGTCGCTGAGCGTTGCGGCGGAACGGATCGCGCCGAGCAGACTCACCGCTCGACCTCTCCGCTCATCCTCAGCACGCGGCCCCGCCGCGCAGCCACTCAGTAGTCGCGTCTGCGGAAGTACGCGAGTCCGACTGCCAGCACGACCGCCTCGAAGGCGAGGCTCGAGCCCACGACCCAGGTCACGGTGCGCTTGTCGAGTTCCTTGCGGACCTCGGCCTCCACGCGACGGCGGTTGGCGCGGGTGCGCTGCAGGATGCCATTCTCGTCGACGCGCATCTCCTGCTCGCCGTCGGCGGGCTGGCCGATGCCCGCGGAGATGGCGAGGGCGCGGCGGGTGAGCTGCGCGGTCTCCGATGTCTTGGGCAGGAAGGTCTTGATGCCGAGCGCGATGTCGTTGGCGAGCGCCCAGCGCTCGAGGCGCACGTCGGCTTCGGTGAGGAGTTTCTGCGCCGATTCGCGGCCGGCGTCGCCCTTCATGGTGTCCATGCGCGCCTGCACCATCTCGCGCTCGATCCGCGACGCAGTGCGCTGGAAGAGCGTGATCGACTCGCCGAGATCGATCACGAACACGAGGATCCAGAAGAGGAGCGTGACGATCACCGACGCCACCGCCGAGCGGGTGATGAAGCCGACCACCGCCTGCACGCAGAAGAGGTAGCTGAACAGCGCGGCGACCAGCGGCACCGCGACGAACACGCCGGGCTCCCACGCGCCCGCGCGGATGCCGAGCAGGAGGAACGCCATCAGCGAGAACGACAGCACCTGCAGCGTGCTGAAGAGCAGGCCGCACGCGAAGGTGGTGAGGAAGAGGCGCGCCCGACCGATCGGCTTCGACAGCATGGTGTCGACGCCGCCCGACGCGAGATCGGGGAACATCGACGAGGTCGACAGCAGCGCCAGGATGGTCGAGAGCCACGCGAGCCAGATGCCCACGCCGAGGTTCTCGATCATGAGCTTGTAGAAGTCGGCAGGCGGGAACAGCTTGCTGGTGATGCCGGGGATCTGCAGGTCGTAGCCGAGGACGCTGATGCCCTCCTCGTCGATGCCGACCGCGGCGATCACGAGGATGACGAGGACATTGAGCGCGAGCGCCACCCAGAACAGCCTGCGGGCGTTGAGCTCGCGGTAGGCGGCGACCAGCATCGCCCAGGTCTGCACCGAGAGGTCGGCGAAGGCGAGGCCGCTGCGCGGCGCGTGATCGATGCGCATCAGCGCGCCTCCCGCATGGTGTTGTTGATGTTGGCGGCGCCGACGGCGGCCGCGCGGCCGTCGACATCGCGCACGAGCCGGAGGAAGAGCTCCTCGAGCGATTCGCGCGTCTCGCTCACGCCCACGATGGCGCAGCCCTCGGCGCGCAGGAGGTCGATGAGCGCCTGTACGCGCGCCAGTTCGCCGTCGGCGAGCTCAACCGCGTGACGGAGGCCGCCCGGCAGCGGCAGTGCGCGGCCGAATCCCGCGATCGACGCCGGGGGCGCGCCCTCGAACGCGACGCGCCAGCGCCGGCTCGCCTGCGTGAGCTCGGCCAGCGTGCCTTGCACCTCGACGCGGCCCTTGAGCATGATGGCCACGCGGTCGCACACCAGCTCGACCTCGCCCAGCAGATGGCTGTTGAGGAAGACGGTGCGGCCCTCGTCGCGCATGCGGAGCAGGAGGTCGCGGATCTCCGAGCGCCCCACGGGGTCGACGCCGTCGGTGGGCTCGTCGAGGATGACGAGCTCGGGATCGTTGACGAGCGCGGCGGCGAGGCCCGTGCGCTGCTGCATGCCCTTGGAATAGGTGCCCACGCGGCGGTCGGCCCAGGCGCGCATGCCCACGACCTCGAGCATCTCCTCGGTGCGGGCGCGGCGCGCGGCGCGGCGCAGGAGGTTCATGGCGCCGAAGAACTCGACGCACTGGCGGCCCGTGAGGTACTGGGGAAAACGGTGGTGCTCGGGTAGGTAGCCCACGCGTGCGAGCGTCGGACGGTGACCGACGGGCGCACCGAGGATCGTGCCCCGCGCGGTGGTCGCGCGCACGATGGTGGTCATGATCTTCACGAGCGTCGACTTGCCTGCGCCGTTCGGGCCAAGGAGGCCGAAGATCTCGCCGCGGCGGACGTGCATCTCCACGCCGCGGAGGGCCTGCACCTTGCCCGCGTAGGTCTTGGTGACATCGGCGAGCTCGATCGCGAGCGCGCCTGTGGCGGGTGGGACGGGGGCTTGCGCGGTCGCAACCATGGCGCGGAGTGTAGGTCACTTGGCGCGCGTATCGTGCACGCATGCACGGGAAGCACGAGGACGCCGTTCCACCACCGCGCGAGCTGCGTGCGCCCGCAAGGGCAAGCACGGGGGCAAACACGGGGGCGTTCGCGGTGCTGTTCGTGATTTCGGTGGCGTTCCTGTTCGCCAGCTACTGCATGGCGCGGGCGCTGATCGGCGGCTTTGGTGCGGGGGTGGGCACGATCGTGATGGCCATCGCGGCGACGGCGGCCGCGTCGATCTTCCTGTGGTGGCTGGCGCCGTTCGCCGACTTCGCCGAGATCTTCTGGCTGCACCTGCCCGCCGACCGGCGGGCGCGGCGTGGCGAGTGTCCGCACTGCGCGTATCCGCACGGCGGGCGCGCGATGTGCAACGAGTGCGGCGAGTCGACGGCGCCCCTGCCGGCGTGGACGCTGTCGCCGCGGCCCGTGCGGCGGATGGCGCGCATCCTGGTGCCGGCGCTGATCGTGGGCGCCGCCGCGGGCGAGGCGTGGATGCGGCTCGATGAGACGCGCTTCGTGCGCGAGTACGAGGCGGCGCGGGTGCCATACGCGCGAGCGCGGGCGTTCCCCACGGAATTCGCCCGCATGTGGGCCGACGAGTCGGGCGGCATGCACAGCGAGGCATGGCCCGCCTTCGAACGCGACCGCCGCTGGACCCGCCCGGCGGTGCCAGGCACCAACCAGGCACCAACCGCGAACCAACCGCGCGAACGCGGTTGGTGACGGGATCGTCCGCAACCGCCTCCGCATGGACGATGCCGAATCGCTCCGTCTGGCATGTGACATCTGGTGCCTGGCACCAACCGCTTGAACACGGCACCATCGCGGCTGGTGCCGGGTTGGTGCCTGGCACCGTGGTGAAACACAACGGCGCGCCCCGGGGGGCGCGCCGTGAAGTGCTGGACGCGGTGCCGTCGATTACTTCGACTCGTCGCCAACCGCCGCCGTGGCCGCGGCGGGCTTCGTGCCCTCCGCAGCGGACGCGGGCTTGGTCGGCGCGGGCTTCGTCTGCAGAGCCTTGACCTGCGCCTTCGCGGGCTCGGGCAGCGGGTACTGCGCCACGAACTCGGGCTTGAGGAAGAAGTAGTACATCTTGCCGTTGGCGACCTGTCCGCCCGCGAGCAGCTCGGCCGCGGCGCCGTTGCCCATGTAGAGGTCGGCGCGGCCCGCGGCGCGGATGGCTCCGCCCGTGTCCTGGTCGAACATGAAGTTCTTGTACTCGACGAGACCGCGCGTGAACGTATTGGCGCGCGTGTCGACCATGACGAGTCCGCCGCGCGGGAAGATCGTCTTGTCGGTGGCGATCGACGCGTCCTCGTTCACGCGGGTGCCGAGCGAACCCGCAGGCCAGCGGTCGGTCGGGTACTCGGTGAAGAAGACATACGATTCGTTCTTGAGGATGTACTCGTCGATGAGCGCGGGATTGGTCTTGTAAAGGCGGCGGATCGACGACAGCGAGAGCTGGTTCTTGGGAATCGCGCCGGCCTCGACCAGCGCGCCGCCGAGCCCGAAGTACGGACGGTCGGTCTTGCCCGCGTAGCCGATGTACATGACCGAGTTGTCGGGCATGATGAGCTTGGCGCTGCCGTTCACATGGATGATGTACGCGTCGAGGTTGCTCTCGACGTACACGAGCTCGGTGCCCTTGAGCATGCCGCTCGACTCGATCTCGGCGCGCGACGGCCACGGCTGCGTGGAACCGTCGGCCAGACGGCGGCCGAGGGGCTGACCCGTGGCGGGATCGGACACGAGGTCCGCGGGACGCGTGTACAGGGGGTACTTGAAGCGCTCGTCGGCCTCGCGGCTGGCCTTGAAGATGGGCGAGTAGTAGCCCGTGAAGAGCACCTCGCGGTCGGCGGTGTAGCCCACCGACTGCCACACATCGAACATCTCGAAGAAGCGCTGCGAGAACTGGGTCGCGTCGCTCGAGTTCTTGAGCAGCTCGCGGAAGGCCACGACGCTCGCGGCGGCCTGCTCGTGCGTGCAGACCTCCTCGTTGGTGCCCTGGTTGCGGAAGGGGAACCACTGCTTGCTCGACGGCTTCTGGAACCAGCCGATGCTCTCGTTGGCAGCGCGCTCGAGATAGAAGGTCTTGCGCGCGTAGGCGGCGGTGACATCCGGCATGGTGTCGCCGGGGCCGAGCTTGACGAGTCCGGGCCCGTCGGTCGGGGCGAAGGGATCTCCAGGGACCTCCTTCGTGGTGCGGCATCCTGCCAGAACGATCGTCGCCATAGCGGCGACGGCGGCAGCGCGAAGCATGCCGCCAAAGAACGTGCGATCCATCATGGTGCGGACTGTATCGGGAAAATCTCGGTCCTTCCCGCACAGATCGAACCGCGCGCGGGCATTTCGGAGCGCACGCGCGAATGCGCCGCCCCGCCTGCGAACGCGGGGTATACTCGCCGTCTAGGAGCCGTCCATGGAATCGCACCTGTCGTCCGTCATCGCGTTCAGCCTTCCCGGTGGTATGGAGTGGGTTGTCATCCTCGTCATCGGCCTGCTGCTGTTCGGCCGCCGCCTCCCCGAGGTCGGCAAGTCGATCGGCCAAGGCATCCGCGAGTTCAAGAAGGGTCTCAAGGAGACCGAGGACGACGCCAAGCGCGACGACTCCTCGAGCCGCCGTGCCGCCCTGCCACACGAGCAGACCATGCCGACCCCCGAGAAGACGGGCGAGCAGACGCACTCCCGCTGATCGCGCGCACCCGAACGAAACTTCCGCAGCGGACGCCACTTGCGCGTCCGCTGCTTGTTTTTCCGTCCCCAGGATTCCGTGCGGAGTCGCGCGGCGGCACTGCTACGCTCCATCGCATGAAGACCCGGGTCCGCGTCGACGAGCTCCTCGACGATCCCGCGCTGGATCGGCCCTCGCGCGATCTCGCCCTCGCGGGTCTGGTGCGCCTCAACCAGTGGTCGCGCAGCCATCGTCTGCTTTGGAGCGGGCTTGCATCACTCGCCCGCGAGGCCAACGCGCAGGGGCGGGTGCTGCGCGTGGTCGACATCGCCGCAGGCTCGGGTGATGCCCCCATCGCGTTGGCGCAGCGGGCTGCGCGCGCGGGACTGCGGATCCGTTGGACGCTCTGCGACCTCCATCGCGACACGCTCGCCGTGGCTTCGGCGCGGGCGCGCCAGGCCGGCATCGAGGTCGACACGGTCGAGGCGGATGTGATCGCCCGCCCCCTCCCCTGCCGGGGCGATGTCGTCACCTGCTCGCTGTTCGTGCACCACTGCGAGCGGGACGAAGCGGTGCGCGTGCTCGGCCATATGCGCGAGGCCGCCGATCGCGCGGTGGGCGTGACCGATCTCGACCGAACACGGCCGGGACTCGCGCTCGCCTGGCTCGGTGCGCGGGTCCTGAGCCGTTCGCCCATTGTGCATTTCGACGCACCCGTGAGCGTCCGCGCCGCATTCACCCGCGCCGAGGCGGCCGGACTCGCACACGATGCCGGGCTCGACGGCGCACGGATCGAGCGCGCGTGGCCCGAGCGCTGGCGCCTGTGGTGGAGGCGACCGTGAGCCGCGCAGCGCGGGAGCAGGTGGGCCGAGACGCGAACCGCGGCGGCGACCTCGATCACGACGTCATCGTGGTGGGCGCAGGCCCCGCCGGCAGCAGCGCTGCGATCGCCGCGGCGCGCGCGGGGGCACGGGTCCTGCTCGTCGACCGCGCGGAGTTCCCGCGCCCCAAGGTCTGCGGCTGCTGCCTCACCGCTGCGGGCGTCGAAGCACTGCGCGCGATCGGCGCCGAGACCGCGGTCTCGGGCGCGGCGGAGCTCCGCAGCGTGCGCGTGAGCGCGGGCGCGCGGAGCCTGTCGATGCGACGCACGGGTGGCGTGGCGATCGGACGCGCCGAGTTCGACGCGCGCCTAGCGGAGATCGCGCGGGGAGCGGGCGTCGAGGTCCGCATGCGCACATCCGCGCGCATGCTCGAGCCTGGACTCGTGCGCATCACCGACGCATCCGGTGAGACGACCGTCCGCACCGCAACCGTGATCGTGGCCGACGGTCTGGCGGGCACGAGCCTGCCCGACGACGCACGCTGCGCGTGGCGCATCTCGCGCCGCAGCCACATGGGTCTCGGCGCCGTGCTGCCGCCGGGATCCGTCGACTGCGGCGGCGGCGAGATCCACCTGCGCATCTCGCGCGGCGGCTACGTCGGCGCGGTGCACCTTCCCGATGGGTCCATCGATGTCGCCGCAGCGGTGGCGCCCAAGTTCCTCCGCGCGCACCGCGACGCCGCTTCCTGCGCCGAGGCGCTGCTCGGATCGGATCTCCGCGACGCCGCCGCGTGCCACGCCGCGCGCTGGCAAGGGACACCGACCCTCACGAGGCGGCGGACCGCTGTCGCGCTGCCCGGCGTCCTGATCGCGGGCGATGCCGCAGGCTACATCGAGCCGTTCACCGGCGAGGGCATGACCTGGGCGATCGAGACGGGGTGCGCCGCTGGCACGCTCGCCGCGACGGAACCCGCCCCCGAGCGCGCATGGCCACGCCTCCATGCGCGACTGATGTCCAGCCGCCACCTCCGCTGCCGTGCGGTGGCTTCCGCCCTTCGCAGTCCGCTGGTCACCGCTACCCTCCTCACCCTCGGCGGGCGCATGCCATCGCCCTTCGAGTGGTTCGCCTCGACCATCGGCCGCGCAGCTGGCCGGCACGCACACCCATGATCCACACCGCCCAGCTCCGATCGATCGCCACCGCGCATCCGCCCACGCGCCTCACGCGCGAGGACTGGCTGGCGATCGCGGGTGAGATCTCGCCCGCATCGGTCGACCGGGCCATCCTGGCGCGGCTCGCCGACCGCAGCGGCATCGACGCGCGCTGGTGTGCCGTGCTCGAGGGCGGCCGCAACGCCTTCTACCGCGCGGGCGAGGTGCCCGGCACCGCGGAGCGCATGCAGCTCTGGCTGCGGGCGGCCAAGGCGATGGCGGTCGAGGCCGGAACGCGGGCCCTGGCAGACGCGGGCATCGCCCCCGCCGCCGTCACCCACGTGGTCACGGCGTCCTGCACGGGCTTCGCGGCGCCGAGCGTCGATGCCCACCTCATCGAGTCGCTCGGGCTCGCGCGCGATGTGCAGCGGCTGAACGTGGGCTTCATGGGCTGCCACGCCGCGGTGAACGCGCTCGCCGCGGCGCGCAACGCCGTGCTCGCCGATCCGCGCGCGGTTGTGCTCGTGTGCTGCACCGAGGTCTCGTCGGCGCACTTCCACCACACGGCGCGGCTGGACCAGCTCATCGCCAACACGCTCTTCGCCGACGGCGCGGGCGTGGCGGTGGTCGCCGCGGGAGACGCGGCAGGCGGCACGGCAGGCGACACCCCCGCGATCCTCGGCACGCACTCGGTGCTCATCCCCGACACGGCCAACGAAATGGGCTGGATGGTGGGCGACCGCGGCTTTGAGATGACGCTCGGCGCGCGCGTGCCCGAGGTGCTCGAGCGCGAGGTGGGCGCCTGGGTGCGCGGCGCGCTCGCGGGGCACGGCATCGCCCTGTCCGAGGTCGGCGCATGGGCGATCCATCCTGGCGGCCCGCGTGTGATCGATGCGGTGAGCACCGCGCTGGCGCTCACCCCCGAGGCGGGGGCGCCCAGCCGCACCATCCTGCGCGAGTACGGAAACATGTCGAGCGCGACGCTTCTCTTCATCATCAACCGCCTGCGCGCCGCGGGCGCACCGCGACCGTGGGTCGGCCTCGCGTTCGGTCCCGGACTGGTGGGCGAGATGGTGGTGGTGCGCTGACGCGGGCGCAGTGCCGATAAGGCGCGCCGAGTCGGCGGGAGTCTTGCTCCTCGAGCACGGAGCGTCGTTCCGCGATCACCATGCGCCGCAAGCGATTTGAGCAATCCGCAGCGTCTGCTATACTCCCGCGCGTCGGGCGATTAGCTCAGCTGGCTAGAGCACACGCATCACACGCGTGGGGTCGTAGGTTCGAATCCTATATCGCCCACTCGACACCAAACCCCCGTCCTCGGACGGGGGTTGTTCGTTTTGGGGCGCTTCAGAGAGTCGTGCGCGTTGAGACCGGCCTCGGGTAGGGATCCAGTCGGCCGAGATGCAGGAGGATCGCGTTCCAGAAGCGCTCGCGGTTCCGTGACCCGCATGCCATCCGCTTGATCCGCTGGATCCGCGCGTGCATCGACTCCGCGCCTCGTTCGGCCAGTCGATCACGACCGCCTCGAGGAGCGCGGGGAACCGCGAGTCGGGCTTCGACCACGGCGTCGTCGCCTGCA
>CAIOCH010000464.1 GCA_903856525.1 uncultured bacterium
CCGACGCCGCCGGGATCCGTCGGCCGTCGTTGGGGGAACCGTCCTCTGTGGAACCGCCGTCTCGCGGGTCGTGGTCCTGCCAGTCATGGCGCGCCTTTCCCTCCGCGCAGCAGCCGCACTACCCCGATCGCGCCGCCCTCGACCGGGTGCTCGCGGAACTGTCGGCATTGCCCCCGCTGGTGACGAGCTACGAGATCGAGTCGCTCAAGCTCCAGCTCGCGGAGGCCGCCCGTGGCGACCGCTTCATCCTCTGGGGAGGAGATTGCGCCGAGAGCTTCGCCGACTGCAACTCGCAGGCCATCGCCGCCAAGCTCAAGATCCTCCTGCAGATGAGCCTCGTGCTCGTGCACGGCACGCGTCGGCGCATCACCCGCATCGGTCGGTTTGCAGGCCAGTACGCCAAGCCCCGCAGCGCGGCCACCGAACTCTGCGACGGCGTCGAGCTGCCCACCTTCCGCGGCGACAACGTCAACCGGCCCGAGCGGACCCCGGCGGCGCGCACGCCCGACCCCGCGCTTCTGCTGCGCGGCTACGAGCGCAGCGCGCTCACCCTCAACTTCATCCGCGCCCTGATCGACGGCGGGTTCGCCGACCTGCACCATCCCGAGCACTGGGACCTGTCGTTCGTCATGCACTCGCCGCTGGCCGCCGATTACCAGCGCATGGTCGACTCGATCGGCGCGTCGCTGCGCTTCATGGAGACGCTCGCCGGTGGGCCCATCCCACAGATGCAGCGGGTCGACTTCTACACCAGCCACGAACTGCTCGTGCTCGAGTACGAGGCGGCCCTCACCCGCCAGGTGCCTCGCCGCGAGGGCTGGTTCAACCTCTCCACGCACCTGCCCTGGGTGGGCATGCGCACCAGCGCCGCCGATGGTGCCCACATCGAGTTCTGCCGCGGCATCAGCAATCCCGTGGGTGTGAAGGTGGGGCCCGACACCACCGTCGACGCGCTCCTTCGGACCATCCGCACGCTGTCGCCCGACAACGAGCAGGGGCGCGTGGTACTCGTCACCCGCTTTGGTGCCCACGCCATCGGTCGCGGTCTGCCGCCCCTGGTGCGCGCCGTGCGCGATGCGGGCCTCCACGTGGTGTGGGTGTGCGATCCCATGCACGGCAACACCGAGACCGTGGTGCCTACGGCCGGCGCATGGGCGGGCAAGAGCGTCAAGACACGCAAGTTCGCCCACGTGCTCGCCGAGGTCGAGCAGGCCTTCGAGGTGCACCGCACCGAGCGCACCGTGCTCGCGGGTGTGCACATCGAACTCACGGGCGACGACGTCACCGAGTGCACGGGCGGCGCCCGCGGTCTCACCGACGACGACCTCTCCCGCGCCTATCGCTCGCAGGTCGACCCGCGCCTCAACTACGAGCAGGCGCTCGAGCTCGCCATGCTCATCGCGCGCCGGGCAGCACCCCCGACACCCGGGCCCTGACGGTGTTTCCCGCGTCGGCACCCCGATTCGGTCACCTCTATCCTGCGCCCCCTATGTCACGCCGCCGCGTCGTCATCACCGGTCTCGGCCCCGTTTCGGCCCATGGCCTCGGGATCGAACCCCTGTGGAGCGCCCTCTGCGAGGGCCGTTCCGCGCTCGCTCCGCTCCGCTCCTTCGACGCCCGCGGGTTCGCCGCCGCCTCGGGTGGCGAGCTTCCCGAGAACTACGACGTCAAGGATCTCGTGCCCAAGAGCTACCGCAAGGCCACCAAGGTCATGGCGCGCGACATTGAGATCGCCGTCGGCGGCGCGCTCCACGCGGTGACCGATGCCGGCCTCCGCACCCGCGGCAACGATCCCGACAATCCGCCCACCATTCCCGCCGACCGCTTCGGCTGCCACATCGGTGCGGGCCTCATCGCCGCCGACCTCGATGAACTCACCGCCGCGCTGGCAACCTCCAAGGACGCGGCGGGCAAGTTCGACCCCGGGCACTGGGGGCAGCAGGGGATGCAGGAGCTCACGCCGCTCTGGCTCCTCAAGTACCTGCCCAACATGCTGGCGTGCCATGTCACGATCATCCACGACTGCCAGGGCCCGTCGAACACGATCACGTGCAACGAGGCGTCGAGCGGCCTGTCGTTGGCCGAAAGCCAGCGCGTGATCGAGCGCGGCGCCGCCGACGCGTGCCTCTCGGGCGGCGCCGACAGCAAGCTCAATCCCATGGCGTACCTGCGGCAGGAGCTCGCCGGCCGTCTCGCCCAGTGTGCGGCCGACGAGGACGCGACCCGAAAGGTCAAGCCCTTCGATCCGACCTCCCCCGGTGCGCTCGTGGGCGAGGGCGGTGGCATTCTCGTGCTTGAGGCCGAGGAGACCGCCAAGTCGCGGGGTGCGCGCATCCACGCCGTGCTCGCGGGCACGGGCGCCTCGCAGAGCTGGTGCGACGACACGGTGGGCCTCGTGCCCGACGCCACCGGCGAGTCGCTCGCCGACGCCATCGAGGCCGCGCTGCGTGACGCCGGGATCGCGCCCGATGCCATCGACGCGATCATCCCGTACGGATGCGGCGTTCCCGCGCTCGACGCCCTCGAGGCGAAGGCGCTCGAACGCGTCTTCGGTGCGGGGCTTCCCGCCAAGCCGATCGTGACGCTCGCGCCCTCGATCGGTGCCACCGTTGCGGGCTTCGGCACCATCGCCGTGGCGGTCGCGGTCAAGTGCCTCTCCGAGCAGCGCCTTCCCGCGCGCCTCAACAGCGCCTCCACGGGCAATCTCTGCGCCGCCGCCGCGCCGTCCGAAGCGCGCGCCCTTCGCCAGATCCTCGTCTGCACGCCCAGCCTGGGCGGGCAGAACAGCGCGGTCGTGATCTCCCGAGCCTGATTCGTCCCCGACCCGCCGACCCAGCCCCGCCGACCCCGGTCCGCAACGCCAGGCCATCCGACAGAGGCCCCCATGAGCACCTCCACCAACAACAAGCACGGCCAGAAGCGCGTCGTCGTCACGGGCATGGGCTGGATCACGCCGCTCGGCCACGAGATCGACGCCGTCTGGAAGCGGCTCCTCAACAGTGAGAGCGGCATGGGGCCCACCACGCGCTTCGACGCGCGCACCTTCCCCACCAACTTCTGCGCCGAGGTCCGCAACTACACCATCGACCGCTTCGTCAAGGACGCGCGCGTCCACGCCAGCGCCGGCCTCAACTCGCAGTTCGCCCTCGGCGCCGCGTGCCAGGCGTGGAAGCAGGCGGGTCTCGACGGCTTCGCGGGCCTCAACCGCAAGCGCGTCGGCCTCTACCTCGGTGCGGGCGAGGGCGTCCTTGACTTCGACAACTACGCCGCCGCCAACCTCGCGGGCTGGAACGCCGAGCAGCGCAAGGTCGACGGCGTGCCTTGGGCCGACACCGCCCACAAGGTGCTTGAGAAGATGTGCGAGGTCGAGCAG
>CAIOCH010000465.1 GCA_903856525.1 uncultured bacterium
CGATCCGAAGAGGACGGCGCGCGCGACCAGCTCCATGTCGGCGTCGTCCATCACGATGATCGCGTTGTTGCCGCCGAGCTCGAGCAGGCAGCGGCCGAGCCGCTTGGCCACGACCTCGCCCACGCGGCGACCCATGCGGCACGAGCCCGTCGCCGAGATCAGCGGCAGGCGACGGTCGGCGATCATGGTCTCGCCGACCTCGGCGTCGGTGCCGATGATGAGCGGGAAGATGTCGGCGGGATCGATGCCCGCGGGCTTCCAGACCTCCTGCTCGCGCAGGACCTTCCAGCAGATCTCGCTGGTCGCGATCGCCGTGAGCGGCGTGATCAGCGACGGCTTCCAGATGCAGGCGTCGCCGCACACGGCCGCAACCATCGCATTCCACGCCCACACCGCGTTGGGGAAGTTGAACGCGGTGATGCAGCCGATCACGCCGAGCGGATGCCACTGCTCGTACATGCGGTGTCCCGGGCGCTCGGAGTGCATCGAGAGGCCGTAGAGCTGGCGCGCGAGACCGACGGAGAAGTCGGCGATGTCGACCGACTCCTGCACTTCGCCGAGACCCTCGGCCTTGATCTTGCCCATCTCGAGCGACACGAGCTCGCCGAGCGCGTCCTTCTGGTCGCGGAACGCGTTGCCCATGCGGCGCACGATCTCGCCGCGCTTCGGCGCGGGCAGCTGCCGCCACGAGGCCTGCGCCCGCACGGCGCGCTGCATGGCGCTCTCGTAGTCGGCGCGCGACTCGAGCTTGACGGCGGCGAGCGCCTCGCCCGTGGCGGGATTGTCGCTCGTCACCGAGTTCGCGGTGCCGGGTGCACAGAGGCGGGAGTTGTTGGCGAGGCCGAGGCGGGAGAGAACGGGGTGCATGAGGGCGGTCAGGATAGCGGCGGTCCACGTCGCTTTCTGCGTTGTTTCCCCGACATGGAGCGGCTATCCTCTGCGGCATGGATTGGCGTAGCCGAATCACCATCCACCCCGATCGCAGGAATGGAAAGCCGTGTATCCGTGACATGCGCATCGCCGTCTCCGATGTGCTGGAGTACCTCGCGTCCGGCATGGGCGAAGCCGACATCGTGCGCGACTTTCCGGAGCTGGAGATCGAGGACGTCCGTGCGTGCCTCGCCTTTGCAGCAGAGCGCGAGCGGAGCTTCTCGATAGCCCCGCCGGCGGCCTAATCTACGGCCCCGTCTTCGGACGACGCGACCCGTGGCGCTTCTCATCGATCAGAATCTTCCACGCGCACTCGAGGACTTCCTCGAGCGGGATCTTCGGGGGTGCAGGCATGTGCGTTCGCTCGGCCTCGAACGGGCGAGCGACACCGCGATCTGGACCGAGGCTCAGGTCCGCGGTCTGGCGATTCTGACGAAGGACCTCGATTTCCGACATCGCAGCGCCGTCCTCGGGCACCCGCCGAAGGTCGTGCTCGTCCGATGCGGCAACTCCTCGACAGCGGCTATTTGCGCAACCATCGCGGGGTCGATTCCTGCGATTCGCGCGTTCCTCGACGATTCGAACGCCCCACTCCTCGCGATCGGCTGAGATCCGCCGCCGAGACCCTATCATCCCCGCCCTATGCCACTCGACCGCAACCAGATCGCCCAGCGCGCCGCCAAGGAACTCCGCGACGGCTTCTACGTCAACCTCGGCATCGGCATGCCGACCCTCGTGGCGAACTACGTGCCCGCGGGCATGCAGGTCTGGCTCCAGTCGGAGAACGGCCTGCTCGGCATGGGTCCGTTCCCCGACGACGACGCGGTCGACCCCGACCTCATCAACGCCGGCAAGCAGACGGTCACGGGCGTGCCCGGCCACTCGTTCTTCTCGAGCGCCGATAGTTTCGCCATGATCCGCGGCGGCCACATCGACCTCGCGATCCTGGGCGCCATGGAGATCTCGCAGGAAGGCGACATCGCCAACTGGATGATCCCCGGCAAGCTCGTCAAGGGCATGGGCGGAGCGATGGACCTCGTCGCGGGCGTCAAGCGCGTGATCGTGGTCATGGAGCATGCCAACAAGAAGGGCGAGTCGAAGATCATCCCGCAGTGCACGCTGCCCCTCACGGGCCGCCGCTGCATCGACATGATCATCACCGAACTGTGCGTGCTCGAGATGGACAAGTCCAGACGTCGCTTCGTGCTCAAGGAACTCGCCCCCGGCGTCACCGTCGAGGAGATCCTCGCCAAGACGACGGCGGAGATCCTGGTGCCCGCGTCGGTCGGGACGGTCACGTGCTCCTAACCGCCACCGCACTCTCCAAATCCCACGGACTCCGCGAGCTCTTTCGCGGAGTCTGTGTCTCCATCGCCGAGGGCGAGCGGATCGGCATGATCGGTCCGAACGGGGCCGGCAAGTCGACGCTGCTGCGCATGCTCGCGGGGCGCGAGGAACCGGACGACGGCCAGATCCGGCTGCCGCGGGGCACCGTGGCGGTGTATGTCCCGCAGCGCGACGAGTTCGCAGCGGGTGCCACGCCGCTCTCGGCATGCACCGACGCGGCGCTCCGATCGGCCGACACGCATGGCGACCACCATGAGGCCGAGGTGCTGGCGCAGGTGATCCTCGGCAAGATCGGGTTCGAGGAGTCCAGGATGGAGGTGCCCGCCGACACGCTCTCGGGCGGCTGGAAGAAGCGCCTCTCCGTGGCCTGCGCCCTCGCGAGCGCGGGCGGCACGCCAGATCTGCTCTTCCTCGACGAGCCGACGAACCACCTCGATGTCGAGGGCCTGCAGTGGATGGAGGAGTTCCTGTTGCGCGGCAGCCACGACCTGCGGGCGCGCGCGGTGATCTTCGTGACACACGACCGCGTCTTCCTCGAGAACTGCGCCACCCGCATCATCGAGCTGTCGCGCGCCTATCCCGAGGGCACGCTCTCGGTCGACGGCAACTACAGCGAGTTCCGCCGCCGCAAGACCGAGTTCCTCGACATGCAGGCCAAGGCGCAGCAGAGCCTGGCGAACACCGTGCGCGAGGACGACCGCTGGCTCGGCCGCCGCGCGAAGGCACGGCGCACCAAGAGCCAGGCGCGCATCGACGACAGCGCCGATCGCCGCGCCGAGCTCGCCGACCTCTCGGATCGCAACTCCGTGGCTGCTGGCGCGAGCGCGGGCATCGACTTCACCGCGAGCGGGCGGCGCACCCGCAAGCTCATGTCGGCCGAAGGCGTCTCGAAGTCCCTCGGCGGCAAGCTCCTCTTCCGGAACCTCGACCTCGAGGTGGTGCCTGGCGAGTGCATCGGCCTCATGGGGCCGAACGGCGCGGGCAAGACCACGCTGCTGCGTGTGCTGACGGGCGAACTTGCGCCGGACGCAGGTGTCGTGCGGGTGGCCGATCCCACGCCCCGCATCGTCACCATGTCGCAGACGCGCGCCGAGTTCCCCAAGGGCGCGCTGCTGCAGGACGCAATCTCCCCGCTTGGCGAGAAGGTGCGCTTCCGCGACAGCGAGATGCATGTGAAGAGCTGGTCGCGGCGGTTCCTGTTCCGCGACGAGCAGCTGCTGCAGAGCGTGTCGATGCTCTCGGGCGGAGAGCTCGCCCGCGCGCACGTGGCGCGCATGATGCTCGAGACTGCCGACGTGCTCGTGCTCGACGAGCCGACGAACGACCTCGATATCCCCACGCTCGAGGTGCTCGAGGAGGCGATCGAGACCTTCCCCGGGGCGACCCTGCTGGTCACGCACGACCGCGCCATGCTGGAGAGCCTGGCCACGCGCATCGTCGTGCTCGGGGCTCCCGACGGGCTTCCCCGCGTGGTGGCGAGCCTCGAGCAGGCGCTGCGCGCGCTCGCGGAGTTCGAACAGGCCGCCAGCGCGCAGGTTTCCTCGCGGGCGAATCCCGCACCGGCCCCACCGCTGGCGGCCACCGCGGCCGCTTCGGCCACGAAGAAGAAGCTTTCCTACAACGAGCAGCGCGAGTTCGACTCTATAGAAGCATCCATCGCAGCCGCCGAGAAGAAGGCGGCGGACCTCGAGGCGAAGCTCAACGACCCCAAGTTGATCTCCGACCACCAGGCCTACGCGAAGGCATGCGACGCCGCCGGGGCGGCGCAGGCCGAGGTCCAGCGGCTGTATGCCCGCTGGGAGGAACTCGAAGCCAAGCGGAGCTAGCGCCATGCATGGACAACGGAACGAGCGTGCGGACCCGAGGATCGAACAGCGGGCCTGCGCGCGGTTGCTCGCGCGCAGGTTCGAGGCGCGCGCCTGGGATCTGATCGAGCAGCGGGCGAGGACGCGGATGGAACGCACCGAGATGGTCGACGCTGCGCACGCCGCGCGGGCGTTGTGGCGCGTCGCCACCGGCACACTGGGCAGCCTGGAGATGCTGCGCGCCCACCAGGCGGTGGCCTGCGCCGCGGCCAAGGCTGGCGACGCCGAAGGCGCCCGCGCTGCGGCAAGGCTCGCGACCGCGTGCAGCTGGGTCGACTCGCCCGACCTCACCACCTTCGATCGGGTGATGACCATGGCCACGGAGCACCTCGCCGCGCTCGCACACAACGGCTTCACCGATCCTGAACCGCTCATGCGCGCGGTGCTGACTCTGACGCCACCCGAACGCGAGCGCATGTCGCACCTGCTGCCGTGGCCAGAGGAGCGGTTCGCGCTTGCATCCAGTGTCGGAACGGCCAAGGCTGGGCGTGAGTCGGCGCGGTCGACCGGGGCCGGCGACCTCCGCGCGGCCGCGGTGCCCGCGCGGCGCGACCACCCCGCACGGACGGCGTCGACGGGAGCCCTGACAGCCACCGGCTGATCCGATACACTTGCACCATGGTGCAAGTATCTTCGCCCCCGCGCACGCCCCGCCAGGCCGCCCGACAGCGCGATCTGCTTGGTGATGC
>CAIOCH010000466.1 GCA_903856525.1 uncultured bacterium
CCTCGTCGGCGGCGTCGAGCGCGATCTTGCGCGCTGCGTCGTCGAGAGGAACCGCGGGTGTCGTGCCCTGCGCGGCGGTCAGTACACCGCTCTGCACCTGTCGGAGCCGCAGGTCGCCCGCTTGCAGCAGGGCGGCGATGGCCACCTGCGGGAGGTCGACGTGGTCCTTGGCGACCTGCTCGAGCGCCTCGGGCAGCGTGGCGCGCGACAGGTCCCCCCATGCGGCGGCGGACTTCTCGACGCCCTTGCGCTGCCAGAACTGGTAGCCCATCACCGCGCAGGCGGCGATGAGCACCGCGAGCAGCACGTTCATGCCGTGCTTTTTGAGCCACAGCACGAAGTCGTCGTTCACCCGGCTCTCGGTGAGGTCCTGGGTCTGGATCTGGGCGAGGCGCTGCTTGTTGTTGGCGGGCGATTCCATAGGTGGGGAAATCTATCGACTCGGCACCCGCCGCGCCCGAGACAAATGTGACGGTTGGCCGATGGATCCTCCGCTCGCGGAGCAGGTTCCACGCGCCGAACATCTCGCGCGGCCCTTGCGGAACCGGGGGGCGGCGGGAGGTGAGGCGGCGGTCAGCGTCCGAGAATCACAAGGATTCCAGCGCCTTGGTGGGTGCGCGCAGCGCTCCGAGTTGCCGGAGGTTCTCCTCCAACTGCCCGATGCACGCGGCCAGGAAGGCGGGGCTGCCCTCGCTCCGCAGGAAGGCGGGGGCGGTCGCGGCCAGCAGCACCCGTCGCACGCGGGCCAGGCGGTCCCAGTCGGGTCCGAGGCCAAGTCCGAGTGCGCGCCTCGCATCGGCCATGCGGCGCACCGGGCGCGCGGAGGCGAGCAGCGCGGGGCGCGTCCACAGCAGCCGCTCGAGGTAGACCGCGTCCTCCAGCCAGTGTCCCGGACGGACATTGGCGAGGTCGATCAAGGTGACGGGACTTCCCACGTGGGGCGCATGGCGCAGGCCATTGCCCGGGTGGAGATCGCCATGGATCCAGCCATCGGTCTCGTGCGACTGCCACAGCGATGCGAGGGCGTCGAGGTCGCGGGTGACCTGCTTGAGCAGCCCGAGCCAGACCTGATGGTGGTCGAGTTGGCGCGCGCGCGCGGTGTCGAGCGCGCGTGCGACATGCTCGCGCCATGGTTCGCACTGGACCTCGCGGTCGATCGCGAACCTTGATGCAGCGAGCGCGAAGCGTGCGCCCGCATCCACCAGCGCCGTGAGATCCTCGGCGGTGATGGCACGCAGCGGCGGACCGTGCGGGATCCGCTCGACCGCGATCCACGCCAGATCGAATCCGCCGAGTTCCTCGCCGCTGGCGTAGAGCCTCGCGACCACCGGCGCGTGCGCTTCGCGCGAGGCGGTGTCATGCGAGGCGATGTCACGCGAGGGGACGTCACGCGAGGGGACGTCGCGCGCGTCGGTCTCGCGCGAGTGGTCCCCGCGCACCGGGTCCGCATGCGTCGGATCGTTGCCGCGACCAAGGCGCCGGTACCAGCGCAGCTCGGCGTCATGCACGGGGAGCTTGACGATGCACTCGTCGGCAGGACCGCCGCCCGCTCGCAGCCGCACGCGCCCGGTTGCTGCACCGCCGCGCTGCCACTCGGTTCGAAAGAAGGCGATCTCGCTGACCTCGCGCCCGAGCGCACGCGCGAGCGCCTCGGCGAGTGCGGGCCGGAGCAGCGAGGCGAGCGACGCGGAGTCGACGGGGGCGGCGGCCGAGGTGCGGGAGGTCTGCTCACTCGATGCGTCGTGCATGGAGGCTCCGCGGAGAAACCGTTGTCCCGTGGCGTGCACGGCAGGGCCGTGGTGTCCGCGCAGAGCCTACTCCCATCTGCGCCCCGTGCAATCGGGAACTCACCCGTTCAGCCGAAGGACGAGCTCGGCCGCATCGGCGAAACCGCTCCGATTGTGGTGTCCCGCCCGTGCCTTCGACACGGCGGTGATGCGCGGATCGGCGTTCTCCATGGCGATGCCGAGTCCCGCATGGCGGATCATCTCGAGGTCGTTGAGGCCGTCGCCGA
>CAIOCH010000467.1 GCA_903856525.1 uncultured bacterium
GCCAGCGGCCGATGCTCGTCCACGGACGGTCGTTGGTGGCCACGCGCGAGATGGCGATGGTGCGGCGGGGCTTGCCCTTCTCCACGCCGCCATCGTCGAACTTGAGGCGCGCGGTGCCGTTGGTTTCAATGAGCGCCCAGCCGAGGGGATCGTCGATCCACGCGATCGCGGCCGCGCGTGCGGCATCGCTGGCGAGGATCTCGCGGCGTGGCTTGTCGGCGAGCTCGGGATGCGATGCGCGCAGATCACCGAAGATGGGAAAGCGGAAGCGCTCGTCGGGCTTGCTGCGCACGACCATCTCGGGCGTGGCGTAGCCGGTGAGCATGCCTTGGTCGGCGGGAAACACGCTGTTTTCCGCGGAGATCTGCACCAATTCGAAGTCACCCTGCAGACGCGACACGAAGTCCTCGGGGCTCTTGGCGTCGATGCCGATGTCAAAGAGGCGATCCGCATCGGCGGCGGCGGCCTTGTTGGGCGATCGCGCGGACGTGTCGCAGGCCGCCGTGAAGGCGAGGCGCTGCTCGAGGAAACGCTTGGGATAGGCGGTGGCGAAGTCGAAGCCCGAGAGGTCGCGGATGACCCGCTCGCTGGTCGACGTGGGGCGAGGGCCCGGCGGATGCAGGGTGGGCTCGGTCGGAGTCGATGCACAGCCCCAGAGGATGAGGCCGGCGACGAGCGTGGTGGTGCAGGGAGAACGCATCACTCGCCGGCCCCCTCGCCCACGGCGGCGCGGTACTGGCCGCGACCGATCTTCTGGACGCGTCCCTGCTTGACCAACCGCGCGAGGGTCAGGCTGATCTGGACGAGGAAGTTGGTGGTGACCTCGCGGCCGAGGCGGGGCGCGAGGATCCCCGCGAGGTCGCGTGGGCTCAGGACGCCGCCGCGCTCAGAGAGGGTGTCGGTGATCTGCGCGCCGATCGTGGGCTGGCCGTTGCGCGTGGCGCGGGGGCTGGCTGGGGGGGCGGACTTGCGCGCAGACGGGCGCGGTGGCTTCGCGGTGGAAGCGATGCCCAGTTGCGCGCTCAATTCGGCGATCCGCCTTTCCACCGCGGCGAGTTGGACGCGCAGCCCGGCGGCGTGCTTCTCCAGCTTGGGGAGTTCGGACTGCCGCCGCCGCAGCTCCGCCGCCAGCGCCTCGGTCGGCAGCGCCGACAGAGCAGGCAACGACCTCCGCGACCTCGACTTCGGTGCGGGTGGGGACTTGCGGTTCTTCCGTACTTTCGCGCGCTTCGCCATACCCCGATGTTAGGTGCCTGGCACGTGTCGTGCACCTGCCGACACCCACGGTCACGAACCGATCACCGCGAATGCCCACGAGAAGTCGGACAATCGGCCAGAATTCGACACGGATTCGGGCGACCGCGCGGCTTCGCAGTCGGTGACTGGCACGTGTCGTGCACTGACTGGCACTGACTGGCACGTGCCAGGCACCGGCCGTGCCAACCGGGACAGGCACGGCGCGGTCTGGGTTAGACTCCGCGCATGCGCACCGATCCACGACGCCGCGAGTTCCTTTCGCTGATTCCCGCCGTGCTCGCGGCGCCCTCACTGGTCGGTTGCGCGTCGACCGCTCGGCAGTCCGACCCAGCGCCCGCGGTACTGCCCGGCAAGTCGCCCGCGCCCCGCGTCGCGCTCATCGGCTGCGCTGGCCGCGGTGCCGACAACCTCGGCGACCTCCTTGGTGCCGGCGCCAGCGTCGTCGCCCTGTGCGATGTCGACGCGGCGGCCCGCGAGTCGGCCTCCAAGCGCGTGGCGAGCGCGGCCGTCTACACCGATTTCCGCCAGTTGCTCCGCGACCGCCGCAAGCTGCGCCTCGACGGAGTGCTCGTTTCCACGCCCGACCACACGCACGCGTTCCCGACCGCCCTGGCGCTCCGCGCCGGCC
>CAIOCH010000468.1 GCA_903856525.1 uncultured bacterium
CACGTGCCGTGCACCGCGTCGTCCGCTACGCTTGCGGGTCTCGCCATGTCTCTCGTCACCCTCGCCAATCTTCGCTTCGGCCACGGAACCCGTCTTCTGCTCGACGGGGTCAGCGGCTCCATCCATCAGGGCGAGCGCGTCGGGCTCGTCGGCCGCAACGGCTGCGGCAAGAGCACGCTGTTCAAGCTCATCTGCGGGGTGCTGAAGCCTGACGACGGAGAGGTCCAGATCGCGCGCACGGTGCGCATCGGCTACCTCGAGCAGGACCCCAAGCTCCCGCAGGAAAAGACCCTCCGCGGCGCCGCCGCCGAGGCCTTCGCCGCGATCGACCAGCTCAAGACCGAGCTCGAGGGCGTCTACGAGCGCATGGGTACCGCGGAGCCCGACGAGCTCGAGAAGCTCATGGACCGGCAGGTCCAGCTCGAGGGCGCCATCGAGGCGGCAGGCGGCTACGCCATCGACCACAAGATCGACGCCGCGCTGCATGGCCTCGGCTTCACCGACGACGACTTCGACCTGCCGATCAAGGGGCTCTCCGGCGGCCAAAAGGCCCGCCTTGGCCTCGCGCGGCTGCTGCTCTCGAACCCCGACCTGCTCCTCCTCGACGAGCCCACCAACCACCTCGACATCGAGGGCCGCCGCTGGCTCGAGGACTTCCTCGCCGACGAGTTCAAGGGAAGCGTGGTGCTCATCTCCCACGACCGCTGGCTGCTCGATCGCGTGGTCACCCGCATCATCGAGATCGACCGCGGCGTCCTGCGCGAGTACCCCGGCAACTACGCCGCGTTCCGGGCCCTGCGCGCCGAGCGCATGCTCACCGTCGAGCGCCAGCACGAGAAGCAGCAGGACAAGATCCGCCAGGAGCAGGCGTTCATCGACCGCTACAAGGCGGGCCAGCGCGCCAAGCAGGCACGCGGCCGCGAAACGCGGCTCGAGCGCTTCAAGCAGGACTCGCTGGTCGAGAAGCACGCCGAACTCGGCGTCATGAACCTCGATCTGCCCGATCCGCCCCAGATGGGCGACTTCGCCTTCGTCGCCGAGAACATCTCCAAGTCGTTCGGCGACCGCGTGTGCTTCAAGGGCCTCTCCCTGTCGGCACGCCCCGGCGACCGCATCGGCATCATCGGCCCCAACGGCGCCGGCAAGACCACGCTGGTGCGCACGCTGCTCGGCGACCTCGAGCCCGACTCGGGCGAGATCAAGCGCTCCCCGCGCCTCTCGATCGGCTGGTTCCGCCAGACGCAGGACCACATCGACAAGCATCAGCTCGCCTGGGAGTTCCTGCAGAACACGATCCGCTCGCTCGAGGGCTCCCCCCGCGCAAGCGAGCAGGAGGCGCGCAACCTCGCCGGAGCGTTCCTCTTCACCGGCGAGGAGCAGGACAAGGCCCTTGGCGACCTCTCGGGTGGCGAGCGCGGGCGGCTCGTGCTCGCGTCGCTCATCGCCAGCGCCACGAACCTGCTCGTGCTCGACGAGCCGACCAACCACCTCGACATCCCCAGCGCCGAGCGGCTCGAGGAGGCCCTCGACCGGTTCGGCGACATCGACCGCTCCCGCATCGGCGGCAAGGGCGGACACGGCGGCGTGCTGCTCCTGATCTCCCACGACCGCGCGCTGCTCGACGATGTCTGCGAAACCCTGGTGATCCTCGACGGCGAGGGAAACACCCGCGTCTTCGACGGCTCCTACCGCGACTGGGAGGCAAGGGAGAAGGCCGAGCGCGCCGCTGCGGCGGAGAGAGCCCGGAAGCCGGCGGCGCCGAAGTCTCCCGCCCCGTCTGCGGGCAAGCCGGCTCCAGCAGCGGCCAAGAATTCCGGCTCGCCGAAGCCTTCGGCGGCCGGCAAGGCGCCCATCGGCAAGGCGCCCACCGGCAAGGGCCGCTTCTCCAACCTGCCGCTCGAAACGATCGAGTCGCGCATCGCGGGCATCGGACGCGATCTCATGCAGATCGACGCCGACTTCGGCGACCCGAAGATCGCCGCCGATGCCGCACGCACCAAGAAACTGCTCGCCCGACGCGAGGAACTCCAGAAGGAGCAGTCCGAACTCGAGGACGAGTGGCTGCGGAAGCAAGGCTGACGGGGAGCTTCGGGGCCGCGAACGGACTTTGGACCGCCGCACGGAGCGCCCGCAGGGCACTTGGATGCAGTCCAACCGAGCC
>CAIOCH010000469.1 GCA_903856525.1 uncultured bacterium
CGGCCTTGGCCTCGCGGAGCCACACGCCCGCGGCGGTGCGATCGCCGAGGCCGAGGTGCAGAGAGTAGGACAAGTTAGCGGGGGTAGGCTCTCGAGGGAGGTGCGCTCGCAGGGCCGGCGCGTCTTCCGACAGGACCCGCTGTGTCGGTTTGTTCTTACTTTGTGGGATCGATCGCAGGCGGCACGTGCATCCGTGCTTTCCATCGATACCGCGCCGTGTTCACTGGGCGCATGGCTCGGACGGACCTGCGCATTCTCTTCGACGAGATTCCGGACCCTCGCGTTCAGCGGACGCGCCGGCATCACCTTACCGATGTGCTCGTGCTCGTGCTGCTTGGGACGGTGGTGGGGTGCCCAGGATGGGACGCCATTGAGCGATTCGCGTACGAGCGGGAGCGAGAGCTGCGAGACATCTTGGCGCTTCCCGGCGGAGTTCCGAGCGCGGATACGTTGCGGCGCGTGATGGCCTCCGTGGAGCCTGCGGCTCTCGGTCGAGCGCTCACGAGCTGGACGGATGCACTCTGCGAGACGTTCGCAGGCAAGCAGATCGCCATCGACGGCAAGAGCATCCGGGGCACGATCGAAGCGGCGAACGGGGCTGGCGCGCTGCACGTCGTCAACGCGTGGGTCTGTGAACATCAGATGGTGCTTGGGCAGTACGCTACCGACATCAAGTCGAACGAGATTACCGCGATTCCCAAGCTCCTCGAGCTTCTCTCTCTACGCGGCTCGACGGTGACGATCGATGCGATGGGCTGCCAGAAGGGGATCGCCAAGGCGATCGTCGAGAAGGGTGCAGATTACATCTTCGGGTTGAAGGGCAACCAGCCGAGCCTCCACGCGGAGGTGCTCGAGGCCTTCGACTCGGCAAGGCTCGCACGCTTGTCGGAGGACACTGCAAGCTACGACGAGACAGCGGACAAGGGCCACGGACGCAACGAGATTCGGCGGGTGTGGGTGGAGCGGGATGTGGCCTGGCTCTCGCGCTCGGACGCGTGGCCTGGGCTTCGGTCGCTGATCTTGGTGGAGGCCGAGCGCACGCGGCGCGGCGTGACGTCCTGCGAGCGGCGCGCGTACATTTCGAGCTGCCATGAGCCGGCGGGCGTTCTTGCCGCGAAGGTCCGTGGGCACTGGCACGTCGAGAACAAGCTCCACTGGGTGCTCGATGTGACGTTTGGCGAGGATCGTGCGCGCATCTCGCGCAAGCAGGGGGCCGAGAGCATGACCGTGATGCGCAAGCTCGCGATGAACTTGCTGACGCGCGCGCCGGCGGCGCTCGAAGGCAAGGCCGAGAGCAAGAAGCAGAAGGCCATGAGTGCCTCGTGGCGATTTTCGTATCTGCTCACGGTGCTCACCGGCGCCGAGGTGGAGCCGCCGCGGAAGAGGTCGCGCGCTCCTGCAGGGGCGCGTGCGTGGACGAGCAGCATGTGAACTGCCCGCGTGAGGCGTGGTCGGGTTGGTCATGCGAGAGCGCGCACGAGGCGCGCCAGGACCGGCTCAGGAGAGCCGGGCCTGTCACGCCTCCTGCGCGACAGGGGGCATGACCAACCCGACCAAGCCTCACGCTCCGCTCCTTCCGCACCATAAGCTCATCGCCTACGGCGTCGCCGTCGAGCTCCTGCTCGCCGTGAAGGCGGCGAACATCCGCGACGCGAAGCTCCGCGACGAGGCCGTGCGAGCCGCCAAGGGAACGTGCCTCAACTGCGCCGAGGGCGCCGGCCGCGCGTCGCGCGCAGACAAGGCAAGGGTCTTCGCCATCGCGCGCGGCGAGGCCGCCTCCGCCGTTGCCGCCGTCGAGATCGCAGCCCACGCCGGTGACACGGCGCCTGAGCACGCGGAGCGCTGCGTCCTGCTCGGTCACCGCCTCGTTGCGCTCCTCACCGGCCTGATCCGGTAGGCCCTCCGCCTCGTCCGCGGCCCTTCGGGGTCGCGGGCCTACGCCGGCGCGCGCCGGTCAGGGTCGGGGTCGGGGTCGGGGTCGGGGTCGCGGTCGGGGTCGCGGTCGGGGTCGCGGTCGGGGTCGCGGTCGGGGTCGGGGTTTAGATCAACGAGCTAGATGCGCAGAACGCC
>CAIOCH010000470.1 GCA_903856525.1 uncultured bacterium
ACCATGCCGCAGCGGCGCGAGAAGGCGCGCGTGGCGCACGAGCGGGAGGTGGCGCGGATCCGCGCGGCCTACGCGGAGGCGACTGCCTCGGCCCGCGGCGCGCTCGAGCGCGAGAGCGAGGCGGCCACCAGCGAGTTCGGCGCGCGCGAGTTCGAGCTGCGCGAGCAGCTCGAGTCGGATCTCGACAAGCTGCAGACCTTCACCGACGATGAGAAGTCGCGCCTGACGCGCAAGCTCGAGGAGAGCGTGCTGATGGCGGAGGCCTGGCGCGAAGCCGGCGAGGAGGCGGAGCGGGCCCGCACCCGCGAGTTCAGCGACCGCGTGACCAAGATGGTCGCGGAGGCCAAGGAGCTCGACAGCACCGCGCGCACGTTCATCGCTGGCTCGGGACTCCGGGCGCCCAAGCACGGCGATCTGAGCACGGAGCAGAGCGGGAAGCCGGCCGAGGCGGAGATGACCGAGCGCCTGGCGAACGCCCGCGAGCTCCTCAAGGTGATCCTCAAGGCGCGCGCATCCAGGCTACTGTCGGGGATCGCGCCGTTCGCGATCGGTGGCGCGATCGTGATCGGCGCCGGCGTGATCGGTGCGGTGACCACGTTGTTCGACGAACGGACGTGGCTCGACATGGCGACCAGGTACGCCGGCGGCGCCTTCGCCTTCGTGCTGGTGGTGATCGTGCTGCTGCGCGTGAGCGCCAAGCGGGTGCTGCGCCGGTCGTGGACGCCGTTCCAGGCCGAACTGGCGGCATTCGAGGACGCGCGGGCGCGCGCGGAGGCCGAGAGCGCGGGGCGCCGCGGCGAGACGCTGCAGCGTCTGCGCGAGCGCGAGGCGGCCGAGGAGGCGCAGGCGCACGCGAACCTCGATGGACCGATCGCCGAACTGCCCAAGGCGCTGGCGCGGCGCACGCAGCGGCTGCATGAGAAGTGCCGCGCCGCGATCGACGCGGCGACGGTCGCGCGCGATGTGCGCAGATCCGACGCCAAGTCGGCGTTCGACCGCGACACGCTGCTGGCGCGCGAGGCGATGGATGCGGCCGAACGCGCCGAACTCGATCGCTACGCAGGCGAGCGGCGCGGCATGGACGCGGAGGAGGACCGCCTGCGCGGCGACGCCAAGCGCGCGTGGGTGGCGAAGGCGACCGAGTGCCGCGACCTGCTGTGCTTCGCCGAGGCGCACGACCGCGCGCTCCACCCCGCGTGGAGCGCGATGCCCGCCGATGCGCCGCTCCCCGCGGCCCGCGCGCCGTGGATGCGCTACGGCACGATGACGCTGGCGCCGGCGGACACGAAGGCGATTCCCGAGGGGCTTCCCGCCGACGCCGACATGCGTGTGGAGATGCCCGCCGCGATCGCCATTCCGGCGGCGATCGGCTTCCCATCGCGCGGCAGCCTGGTGATCGAGACCACGCCGCAGACGCGGGCGCAGGCGCTCGCCGCGGTGCAGTCGCTCGTGGCGCGCATCCTCACATCGATCCCGCCGTCGAAGGCGCGGTTCACCTTCCTCGATCCCGTGGGGCTCGGCGAGAGCTTCGCCGCGTTCATGCATCTCGGCGACGAGTTCGAGCAGCTGGTCGGGGAACGCATCTGGACCGAGCCGCGGGCGATCGAGCAGCGGCTCGTCGACATCTCCGAGCACATGGAGACGGTCATCCAGAAGTACCTGCGCAACGAGTTCGAGGACATCGACGC
>CAIOCH010000471.1 GCA_903856525.1 uncultured bacterium
CTTGGGGGTCGTGGCGATGACGCGCCCCCAGCCGTCCTCACCCCAGCTCGGGCTGGCGAGCGAGTAGAGGCGGACCTTGTGCGGCTTGCCGTTGTCGTCGGTACCCGACGCGATGACCCCGAAGCTCTGGCCTGCGCGGAACGATCCCTCGAGCGGCGTACCCGACACATCGATCTCAACATGGCGGGTGAATGAGGCGCTCTTGCCCTTCATGCACAGACGGGTGGCGTGGACCTTGGCCGCGACGGGGGCGTTCGGCATCACCACATGCATCTTGGCTTCGGGCAGGACGGGTTCGGTCGGATCGAGCACGGCTTCGGCGGACATGACCCGAATGTAACGAAAACAACCGGCGCGCAGGGCGCGCCGGTCGTGGCAGCGGTGTCGTCGTCCGCCTCGAGGCCAAGGGGGTTCGACCCTGACCGAGGCTGGGGCTCCTTGCGGAGCACCCTCACCGCAGCTGTTCTGTGCGACCGCAGCCGAGAGGCTGCGTCGATGACCCGGCCGACGGATCCGTCACCGGATCCGCCGACCGCTCCTGCATTCCATCAGTCATACGCGTTCGAGATCGTCGGCAGCACGGTGTTCTCGAGCAGCAGGTTGGTGGTGATCTTGAAGTTCGACTGCGTGCGGTGGCGCTCGGCGAAGAAGAAGTCGAGGTCGTACTGCTGCCCGTCCACGAGGCCGAGGCGGTTGAGCTGGACCTCCTGCTCCACGGCGCCGTGCACGCCGCCGAGGTCGATCACCAGCTTGCCGTCGATGTACACCCACACATCGTCGTCACCGCGGAAGCTGAAGGTCTGGGCGCCGTCGGCGTCGTAGGTGAACTTGGTGTGCAACTCGAAGGTGAAGTGGAAGTTGCGGTTGGGGGTGCCGCCCGGATTCCCGAAGAGCTGGTTCTCGATCGGAAAGAAGCCGCCGAGGGCCACGCAGGTCGGATCGGTGTTCGAGTCGAACACGTAGGCGCCGTTCGACTGCCGGGTGAGCGTCATGCCCAGCGGGGCCGAGACGTTGAACGCCAGATCGTCGTTGTACCACTTGTTGAAGCTGGCGGCGTTGGCGATGCCGCCGGTGTCGGTGACGCCCGAGACCTTCGAGCCCTGGATGTCGCCGAGCGACGCGCTGTAGAGGCGCCAGCAGATGTTCTTGCCGGCGGAGTTCTTCCACTGGTTCTTGACCTTGAAGCCGCCGCCCTTGAAGACGGGCTTCTTGTCCTCGCCGAGGATGGGGTGGACGTTGTCGCAGTAGTGCGCGAAGCCGTTGTTGGGCTGCTTCTCCATGTCGGGGTGGCCGCCGTTGACGGTCCGCTCCTTGAAGTCGCGCACGACGCCCGTGAGGGTGACGGTGGCCGGCGGGTTGTTGCTCGGTTCAGCCGGCGTGCTGAGCGAGAAGGCCGAGATGGCCAGGGGGGTGGCCGCTGCAGCAAGGAGCGAGCGGGCAATGAGGCTGCGGTTCGACATGGTGGGTTCCTTCCCGGAGGGGGCGACCTCCAGATCACACATGAACAACCGTCCGATTCGGGAAGGGCTCGGTCAAGCGCCTCGGGCGATGTTCCCGCCGGTGCCGCATCCCTGCGCGGTCTGTGCCGAGCGGGTCGAACGCACCGTCGGGGAGGCCGCCCGGAGAATCGCGCAGAAGTGTTGCAAACCCACTCCACGAGCCGATGCAATCGTCATAATCCGCACGGTCATCGCGACCGTGCGTCGCGTACGAGAACGGTCACGAAAGATGGGCGTCAGGCACGAGGCCGAGACCTGGTGGTACAGGTCCGCACGCCCGCAAAGGATTGCTGCAGCATGGACTCCTTCCGTATTCAGGGCGGCCGCCGGCTCGCGGGGCGGATTCAGATCGAGGGTTCCAAGAACGCAACCCTGCCGCTCATGGCGGCGGCACTGTGCACCGACGGCGAGATCACGCTGCGCAACGTGCCGTGCCTCTCCGACATCTCCAACATGGCGCGCCTCCTGCGGGCGCTCGGTGTGCAGGTGGACGGCGACTGCGGCACCGTGAAGATGCGTGTGATGGACCACAACAAGGTCCACGCCCACTACGACATCGTCAAGACCATGCGCGCGTCGATCTGCGTGCTCGGTCCGCTGCTGGCGCGTCGCCGCCGCGCCGTGATCGCCATGCCCGGCGGCTGCGCCTTCGGTTCGCGGCCCATCGACCTCCACCTGCGCGGCATGCAGGCGCTCGGCGCCAAGGTCGAGCTCAGCGGTGGCGACATCATCGTGACCGCACCCGATGGGCTGAAGGGCACGACGATCTTCCTCGGTGGTCCGAACGGCTCGACCGTGCTCGGCACGGCCAATGTCATGTGCGCCGCGGCGCTGGCCAAGGGCCGCACCGTCATCGAGTGCGCCGCCTGCGAGCCCGAGGTCGTCGATCTCGCCAACCTGCTGAACAAGATGGGTGCCCGCATCGAGGGTGCCGGCGGTCCGCGTCTCGTCATCCACGGCGTCGAGCAGCTCGGTTCGGCCGACCACACGGTGATCCCCGACCGCATCGTCGCGGGCACCTACGCAGTGGCCGCAGCCGTGACCAACGGCGATGTGATCCTCGAGGAGTTCCCCTACGACGGCATGCTCGCGGTCATCGACCGATTCAACGAGATCGGCGTGCACTGCGAGCTCATCGAGGGCCACGACGATCCGATGCACGGGGTCGTGCGCATCACCAGCGAGCGCCTGCTGCACCCCACGCAGATCACCACCCAGCCGCACCCCGGCTTCCCGACCGATCTGCAGGCGCAGTTCATGACGCTGCTGTGCTTCGCGGTCGGCAACTCGATCGTCACCGAGAAGATCTACCCCGAGCGCTTCATGCACGTGGCGGAACTGGCGCGCATGGGCGCGCAGATCCACCGCCAGGGACCGACCTGCGTGGTTACGGGTGGAACGCCCCTCCGCGGTGCGCCCGTCATGGCCAGCGACCTGCGGGCGAGCGCCTGTCTGGTGCTCGCGGGCCTTGCAGCCGAGGGCGAGACCAATGTGTCGCGCATCTACCACCTTGACCGCGGCTACTCGCGCATGGAGGAGCAGCTCAATGTGCTCGGCGCCAAGATCGAGCGCGTGCGCGAGGAGAGCGGCAGCAAGATCGCCGCGCCCGCAGGCGAGGCGGTCGCTGTGTCGAGCGACGCCTGAGACGGAGAAGTCGGGCTCGGCCCGCGGCAGGAACAACGATGCAACGGCGCGGCCCCCGGAAACGGGGGCCGCGTTTGTTCCGTTGCGCGCGCTGCGCCGGTGCGACGGTCAGTCGAAGCCCGCCGAGATCGTGGGCACGACGGGCGGCACATCCGCCAGCAGCGGCAGCGTGATCTTGAGGCTGGCCGAGGGGCGGTGCCGCTCGGCGTAGAAGATGGCGATCTCGTACTCCTGTCCGTTGGCGAGGCCGAGGCGGCTCAGGTCGACATCCTGCTCGAGTGCGGTGTGCACGCCGCCGAGATCGATGACGTTGCGGCCGTCGATGAACACCCAGAGGGAGTCGTCGCTGCGGAAGGGGAGCACCTGCGGACCATCGGCGCGATAGACGAAACGCGTCTTGAGCACGTAGGTGAAGTGGAAGTTGTGCACGGGCGTGCCCGGCGAGTTGCCGAACAGCTGGTTGTCGATCGGAAAGAACCCGCCGAGCGAGACGTACTGCGGGTCGACATTCGAGTCGAATACGTACGTACCGTTCGACTGCCGCTGCAGCGTGACGGAGAGCGGTGCCGACACGTTGGTGCAGAGCGCATCCTTCCAGAGCTTGTCGAAGGTCTGCTCGCTCTGGAAGCCGCCGTCGGGGCTGCCGCCGTCCTTGTCGCCCTCGATGTCGCCACGGTCGTCGTCGTACAGCAGCCAGCAGATATTCCGGCCAGCGGAGTTCTTCCACTGCCTCTGCACCTTGAAGCCGCAGGAGTTGTACTCGGGCGCATCGCCCGCCAGGTCCTCCTCGACGTTCTTGCAGTAGTGGCCGAAGCCCTCCGCAGGGCGCTTCTCGAAGTCGGGATGCCCGCCTTGCACGGTGCGCTCCTTGAAGTCGCGCACCACTCCCGTCACCGTGATCGAGTTGGGTGGCGTCTGGGCGGCCGCGGCGGCGGCGACGAAGCCGGTGCAGAGCAGGGGAACAACGATGGCGTGCAGGGTGTTGGTGTGCGTCATGTGGCGTGCTTCTCGGGGTACGGATCCGAAATCACTGCCGACAATGGTGGAATTCGCGCGGGGACGCTGCAACCGCGCGGGTGGGAAAGTTCCGCATGCGCGCGCATCGGCAGCCTGTCGTCGCGGCCGCGCGGTTCATGCGGGTGATTCGGTCTACGGCCGCCGGCGCGGTCTACGCAAGCAGGTGGTGCAGGATCACCGCACTGGCGATCGACACATTCAGGCTCGGCGGATCGTCGGCGAGGGCGGCGGCGAGTTCGGTGCCTGCCTGCAACATGGGAATGCGCACCACCGCATCGGCGAGTTCGAGGACCTCGCGCGAGACGCCGTCCTGCTCGGCGCCGAACACGACGATCGACTTGGCCGGCGGGCGGAACGAGGCGAGGTCAACCGCGCCCGCCGCGTCTTCTCCCGCGATCACCGTGTATCCGTGCTCGCGCCGCAGGCGGTCGAGGCACGACGGCCACTCGTCGTCGCGGGCGCGCGCCCATGGGAGGTTCACGGCGCGCCCCATCGACACGCGCAGCGTCTTGCGGAGTAACGGGTCGCTCGCCCGCGGCGAGAGGATCACGCCACGCGCGCCAAAGCTGGCGGCGTTGCGGAAGATCGCGCCCACGTTGTCGGTCTGCGTGATGCCGTCCATGGC
>CAIOCH010000472.1 GCA_903856525.1 uncultured bacterium
GCACTGGTCGTTCGCGTTCGCAACCGTGCCGACAGGCGCGTTGCATGCACTCGTCGCGGCGCCAGCGCCGGCGCCGTCGCCGTCGGTGTCGGCGTACCAGTTGGTCTGACCAGTCGCGGAGTTGTCGGCATCGTCGGCGAGGCCGTCGCAGTCCTGGTCAACATCGCCGCCATCGCAGATTTCCTGCGCAAGCGGATTGATCGCCGGATCGCCGTCATTGCAGTCGGAGGCAGCCGATGCGCTCGCGCGGTAGCCCGACGGCAGGCTGCATGCCTGCGTGGTCGCCGTGGTGGTGTAGGTGTCGCCGTCCTGGTCGCGGTAGTAGGTCGCGGGCGTGATCAGCGCCACATTGTCGGGGCACTGGTCGTTCGCGTTGGCGACGTAACCGGCCGGCGCGGTGCAGGCGAGCACGGACGTGCCCGCTCCCGAGCCGTCGCCGTCGGTGTCGGCGTAATAGGCGATGCGGTCGGTCGCCTCGGCCTCGTTGTTCACGAGATCGCAGTCGTTGTCGATGCCGACATCGCTGCAGAGCTCGGCGGCGCCGGGGAAGATCGTGTTGTCGAGCGGCGCGCAGTCGTTGTTCGTCGTCACGCCGCACGCGGTCGCCGATCCAGCGCCCACGCCGTCATTGTCGGCGTCGGCGTAGAGCAGCTTGGTGTCGTCGCAATCGATGCCGGCGCAGAAGCCGTCGCCGTCCGCGTCGGTGCACGGAACCGCGATGGTGATCGCAGAGGTGAAGCTGACCGCAGCCAGTCCGGGGTTCGACGCGGGCAGACCGAAGCCGAAGCCCTCGTTCGAGCGGAAGGCGTTGTCGGCGTTGAGATACGTGCCCACCATGCGGCACGTCGCATCGGCGCCGCCCGTGATGCCGAGGGCCGTGCGCGCCACCGAGAAGGTGTACGACGCTGCGTTGACACTGCTCGCTGGGTCCAGGTTCGCGCCTGCGACGAAGGTGTGCGCGCCGTTCTCGGCGAGCGCCCAAAGGCCTGCGAACGACGCGCTCGGTGCGATCGCGATCGCGAAGTCGGCGGTGAAGCCCGACGGGAAGTTGACGGTCGAGCGCGCGCTGCCCGCGAGACCCGAGATCGCGCGGCGCAGGTAGTCGCCCGTCGGCGCATCGGTGAAGTTCGCGGTGCTCGCGAAGCCGCCCGTCCTCGAATCGAAGTAGAGGACGAGCGCGTCGCTGAAGTTGCCCGTGCCGCGGGTGAGGGTGAACGACACATTGGCGCCCGCAGCGGAGATCGCGAGCGAGCCAGCGCCGATCGGCCCGCCGAAGCCCGTGCCGCCGTTGCCGGCCGCAGAGATCGAGGTGCACGAGGCGGCATCCGCCGTGCCGTCGCAGTTGTTGTCGACGCCATCGCAGGCCTCGCTCGCGCCCGGGTTGATGGCGGCGCGCGCGTCGTCGCAGTCGGTGTTGTTCGTGACCTTGCCGGCAACAGCCGAGCAGCTCGACTGCGCAGTCGCCGTGCTGGCGCCGTAGCCGTCGTTGTCCGCGTCGGTGTAGTAGTTCGAGAAGGTCAGCCCCTCATCGGCCGAACTGTCGCAGTCGTCGTCGAGGCCGTTGCAGGTCTCGCTCGCGGCGGGGTTCGCCGTCGCGCGGCCATCGTCGCAGTCGGTGTTGTTGGTCACGCGACCGGTGACCGGGCTGCACGACTGGACGGCCGTTCCGGCACCGTAGCCGTCGCTGTCCCCGTCGGCGTAGTAGCTCGTCGAGTCCGTCGCCTCGCTGTCGGCGTTGGCCTCGTTGTCGCAGTCGTTGTCGACGCCGTCGTTGGCGCAGAGCTCCGGCGCGCCCGGGTAGACAGCGGACGAGCCGTCGTTGCAGTCGCCCTCGGCGGCGGCCTCGTAGCCGCTCGGGAGGTCGCAGAAGCGCGTCGCGGTGCTCGTCGTGAAGCCGTCGCCGTCCTGGTCGCGGTAGAAGTTGGTCTTGCCCGCGTCGGCAGCCGAGTTGTCGGCGTTGTCGGCGAACGAGTCGCAATCCTCGTCGGTGTTGCTTCCGTCGCAGACTTCCTGCGCAGCGGGGTTGATGCCCGCGATCGCATCGTCGCAGTCCGTCGAGTTCACCGAGTAGCCAGTGGGTAGCGAGCACGCCTGCGTCGTGGGAGTGGTGGCGCCGTAGCCGTCGCCATCCACATCGCGGAAGTAGGTCGTGGTGACGCCTTCGTCGACCGCGCCGTCGCAATCGTTGTCAACCGTGTCGCAGACCTCGGTTGCGCCCGGCTTGATGGCGGCGCTTCCGTCGTTGCAGTCGGAGTTGTTGGTGACGGAACCAGCGACGGGCGAGCACGAATTCACCGCGGTCGCAGCGCTGGATCCATAGCCGTCGCCGTCGGAGTCGACGTAGTAGTCCTGGAAGGTGACGCCGTCGTCGACGACCGTGTCGCAGTCGTTGTCGAGGTTGTCGCAGAGCTCGGGCGCGCCGGTGTAGACGGTGTTGTTGCCGTCGTTGCAGTCGCTCGAATTGGCGACGTAGCCGATGGGCGCGGTGCACCCCTGCGTCGAATCCGCGGAGTTGCCGTAGGTGTCGTTGTCCGAATCGCGGTAGAAGGTCAGGAGCACGCCTTCGTCGGTCGAGCCGTCGCAATCGTCATCGATCCCGTTGCAGGTCTCGGTCACTCCGGGGTTGGCGGCGCTGCTGGCGTCGTTGCAGTCGTTGTTGAAGACCGACGTGCCCGAGGGAACCACGATGCCGTTGACCGTGATATTGTCGATGCGGTTGGTGCCACCGCCACTCGAAGCGCTCGCCTCCCGATTCACGAAGCGCACGATCACGCGCGACTTGTTGCTCGCCGAACCGCCAAGGCTGATCGAGTTCGAGAAGCCCGAGCGGGAGACGGTCGAACTCCAACTACCGAGCGGCGCGCCCGACTCCGGCACGGTGTAGTCCAACAGGTCAGTAAAGCTGGTTCCGCCATTAACGCTGACCGTCGCCTTGAACAGCGCAGGGCCCGTGCCGCTTCGCGCCTGATCCCAGTTGACGGTCACTCCGCTGAGGCCGGTCGTGGCGAACTCGACCTCGTAGTAGTCGTTTGGCGCCCACGTGTTGCTATTGAGCGCGAAGGAACTTCCGTTTCCGGTCACGGTCGAGTGGGACGCGCTCGACGCGTGCACGGAACGGAGCAAGCTGGCTCCGGTGATCGAGCCGACGTCCGCGAC
>CAIOCH010000473.1 GCA_903856525.1 uncultured bacterium
GGCCGGGACGTCGGCCAGGACGGCTGCCAGGACGTCGGGTGCCCGTCAGTCGCCCGACGGCGAAGCCGGAGGAGACTGCGGAGCGGGTTGCGTGAGACTTCGAGTGACGAGCCCTCGACTTCAAAGGATCACGTCCGGTGTTCCGCAGTCTCCGCTTCGCGGCGACTGACGGGCACCCGAGGTCTCCGCAGGCTCCTGCAAGTCACTCCCCACCCTCAATCCCGCCGCGACTCCAGGCGGAACTCGCCCACGCTCGCGCGCAGCGCGCGGCTGGTGCGCTCGAGCTCGGCGGCGGTGCGGCCGAATTCCTCGGCGCTCTCGACCGCGCGCTTGGCGGCCGACACCAGCGACACCATCGACTCGGAGATGGTCGCCGCGCCCTGCGACTGGCTCGCCATGCCCGATGTGACCGTGCGGAAGCGCTCCGCGTTCGCCTCCACCTGCGCGATGATGTCGTTCATCTGCTGGCTCGAGGTCACGACCTCGTCCACGCCGCGGCGCACCTTGTCGGAGAAGCGGTCCATCTCCATCACGCCCGCGCCCACCGCCGACTGCATCTCGCGCACGATCGACTCGATGTCGCCGGTGGCCGCAGCGGTCTGGTCGGCCAGGCGGCGGATCTCGCGCGCGACCACGAGGAAGCCCCGTCCCTGCTCGCCGGCCTTCTCGGCCTCGATCGCGGCGTTCACCGACAGCAGGTTGGTTTGGTCCGCCACCTTGGCAATGGTGGTCACCACGCCGTTGATGCTCGAGGCACGTTCGCTGATCGCCGCGAGCTTGGCGGCGATCGAGCCCGTCGCGTCGGCGAGCTCGCGGATCGTCCCGTCCACCGACGCGAGGTTGCCGCGCGCGCCGTCGGCGAGTCCCGCCGTGCGCTCCACCGCGCCGTCGACCTCGGCCATGGTGCGCGCGAGCTCGGCGCCGGTGGCGCTGATCTCCCTGGTGGCGCTCGCGATCTGCGCCGAGCTCTCACCGAATCGGTGCGCGACCTGCTCCTGCTCGCGGCTGGCGGCCGACAGCTGCAGCGCGCTCGAATCGAGCGTCACGCCCGCGCCCCGCACGCCCGTGAGCAGCTGGTTGAGGCTCGACTTCATGCGACCGAGGCTGCGCAGCAGCACGCCCGCCTCGTCGCCGAGCGAGCACGCGGGCACCGTCGTCTGGAGATCACCGCCCGCGATCCTGTCGGCGGCCACCGCCGCCTCGCGCACGCGTCGCCCCGTGCTCACCGCGATCCAAGCCACGAGGCCGACGGACAGCAGGAGCCCGCCCGCGAACACGCCCGCAGTGAGCCAGAGCTCGGCGCGGATCGGCGCCATGACCACCTCGCGCGGCTTGGTGCACACCAGCGTCCAGTCGCCGCTGCGGATCCGCACCGACACGGCGAGCAACTCGCTGCCATCGCGGGGATCGACCGCCTGCGTGACGAATCCATGGGTCGACGCGTCCCGCATCAGGGGCGCCACGAGCGCGCGGAGCGCGGTGTCGGCGACCTCGCGCGTCCTGAGCTCCATGCCCGCGTCGGCGGCAGCGGCACTGCCAAAGGCCGGATCCTCCGTCGCCACGATGAAGCGGCCTCGCGACGAGACCAGGTACGCCGATGCGCCGACCTCCGCTGCGCGGGCGCGCACCATCGACTCGATCGACGCAAGCGCGCGGTCAACGGCACCAACCCCGCGGAATCTCCCGTCGATCACGATCGGATGCGCCTGCTCCACGACGAGCTGGCCGTCGTACACATACGGCTCGGTCACCATCGTGGCGGATTCGCCCGTAGCCGCGAACACGCGGCGCACGCCGTCGTAGTAGAGGCTCGTCTCGTAGTCGACCAACGGCTTCACGCCGATCGCATCGCCCCGCTGCCAGTCGCGGAAGGGATACGGGATGAACCGCCCCGCCGCATCCATCCACTCCTTCGGGTCGGTTGCGAGCGAGGCGGCATCCTTGCCGTCCGCGTCCGGCTCGTAGGCCACGTACGCAGCGGTGACGTTGCCGTCGGCTGCGAGAAGCCCGCGCAGGATGTCGATGGTCCGCGCGCGGTCGCCGAACAGGCCCGACTCCTGCTGCACCGCGATCGAGCGGGCGGCCTGCATGGCCGAGAGATTCGACTCCGCGACATCGACCGCAATGGCGAGCGCCTGGTGCTCGAGCTCGCTCTCGGCGATCCGCCCGAGGGCGCGGTGCTTGTCGACCATCCCCCAGCCGAGGATGCCGCCGATCACGAGCGCGCTCGGAAGGATCCCGAGGAGCAGCAGCCGCCCCGCAAGCGAGCGCATGAAGGGGATCGAGCCAGCATCCGTTGAGAGGTGTGCCACGACGGGATGGTAATGGGTTGGCATGGCAATGGAGTGCACCCTCAGTACGATGGCCGCATGACCCCAGCCACGACCCCAGCAGGCACCCTGCCCACCAAGCCCGGCGTCATCTCGCGCTTCCAGTCCATCGAGGACACGCCTGGCGAGCCCAACGGCTTCATGGCCGACGGCTCGGTCATGCCGGCCTTCAACCTCATGGGATGGGTCGATGACAACGCGGAGCACTTCAAGCCGCCCGTGGGCAACAAGTACCTCTACTCGGGCCGCGACTTCTTCGTCATGATCATCAAGGGCCCCAACGCCCGCAACGACTTCCACCAGGTCGACAGCGAGGAGTTCTTCATCCAGCTCAAGGGCGACGTGGCCGTCAAGACCATCGAGGGCGGCGTCGTCAAGACCTACCCCATCCGCGAGGGCGAGGTCTTCTTCATCCCTCCCAACGTGCCGCACTCTCCGCAGCGCGGCCCCAACACCCTCGGCCTCGTCGTCGAGCGCCGCCGCCCCAAGGGCGAGCCGGAGCACCTCATCTTCTTCTGCGAGAAGTGCAACACCCTCGTCTACGACAAGGTGTTCGACTGCAAGGACATCGTGCAGCACTTCGCCCAGGCGATGGAGGAGTTCTGGGCCGACCCCGTGCTGAGCACCTGCACGTGCTGCGGGCAACGGATCACCAAGCCGGTGGCGAAGTACTGAGCGCGGCGGGGCGAGGCGTTGAAGCTAGAAGTTCAGCCGTTATCGCCCTCGGCGGATGGCTGTGTCATGAATCGGCTTCGCCACGGCTCGACTGCCTGCGCGATCGGTGTTTGCGCGCATCGTGCAGCAGCGCATACCCCGACGGTTATGGAACAAATCAATAGACTGCGTTGAAATTTCTGTATCGTGTTGCGCACTTGGCGCACTCGCGCGCATGTTTATCGTCACGCCCATCGCCCGGGGCGAAGCGTGCGGGTGACCGTCCCTCGCCTCCGTTCACGAGAGAAACCATGCTTGGCAGCCACTATCGCGTCGTCGTTTCGCTCCTCACCTGTGTCGCCGCCGTGCTGGGCAGCAGAGCCGCCCTTGCACAGTCGCTCCCGATGATCCAGCCATTCGGACGGGGGTTCGACGCCGAGGTGTTCATCCAGGAGGGGCAGGCACTCGAGGTTGACGTCGAGCAGCTTCGCGCCATCCGCGAGGCGGGCGAGGTGATCATCCCGGCGTTCCCACTTACGAAGGACTTCGCCGTGGATCTCCGCGTCCAGCGCATCGAGCCGCTGCAGTCCGGCGCGCGCGTGGTGTCCGTCGACAAGTTCGGGCGCGAGCGCCCGATCGCGCGGGGCGAGGCGCACTTCCTCGGCGGTTCAGTCATCGGCGAACCCGGCTCCAGCGTCTTCATCGCCGCAACCGAAGCGGGCGTCTTCGGGTGGGTGGA
>CAIOCH010000474.1 GCA_903856525.1 uncultured bacterium
CGCAGAGCGTGGGGAAGATCGCCTCGTTGGCGTTCCAGCAGCTCGTGAAGGTGTACGACGCCTCGACGCCGTAGAATTCGGCGATACGCGCCTCGAGCGAATGATGGCAGTCGAAGGTGCCGCAGATGAAGCGCACGCTCGCCGTGCCCGCGCCGTAACGGCGGAGTCCCTCGATCCCCGCCTCCACCACCTCGGGGTGGTTGGCGAGCCCGAGGTAGTTGTTCGAGCAGAAGCACGCCACCTCTCCGTAGCCCTTGAGCTGCACGGTGGCGGCCATCGGGCCCTCGATCGTCTGCAGATGCTTGAGCTGGCCGCTCTGGCGGAGCGTCTCGAGGATCTGCTGGGTGCGCGAGGGGAAGGTCGGATCTGCGAACGGCTGTGCGGTGGCGGACGGCATGCGTGGAGTCTACATCCCCTCAGTTTGCATCGGGACCCGTGGCGGTGATCGTCGCGACCCCGATACCCGCAGCTGCGGCTGCCATCGCGCGGTCGAGTGTCAGCAGGCGTGCGCCCCGCTGCTCGGCGAACGCGACATAGAGCGCGTCATAGGAACTGAGTCCGAAACGCTCGGCGATCTGGCACATGCGATCGAACCCGGCACGGGAAGGAAAGGACTCGAGCGTCAGGCCGAGCTGCTCGAAATGGGCCGCAATCGACTGGGCGAGCCGATCGGGCGAGACCCCCATCAGCGCGCCCGCGTCGACTTCTACGCCGAGTCGCCTCGCACGACGCCGCATCTGGACGAGGGAGTTCGCGATCTCGAGCGCGAGAAACTCAGGCGCGACCAGTGCTTCAGGAGTGCCGTCCGCATCGTGAGTCTTCCCATGACGATCACCACGGCGTCCATCCCGCGGTGGCGCCCCATGCGGTGGCGACCCATGCGGTGGCAAACCATGCGGTGGCAAACCATGGAGACGATGGAGAACTGCGCTCCCGGCGGGTTCGCCGAGCAGCACCGAAAGCACCGCGGACGCATCAACGACGATCACTCCAGTCCCTCCCTGCAGGTCTTCTTGATCTCTTCCCATGTGAGCGGCCGCCCCTCGCGGCGGAACAGCTCAGCCACGACGGCCCTGTCGCCCGCAGTCGCATCCCGCAGCCTTTGAACCTTCTCCTCAACGCTCGACTCCGCGGCTCCCTGGGAATCGCCTGAGGACCGGTTGTATGCACGCAACCGCGCCACGCGCTCGCCGTGGCGGACGATGACGATCTCCTCGCCGCGTTCGACCGCGTCAAGGAGTTCAGAGAGCTTGGCCTTGGCCTCGGTGAGGGTGACGATTCGTGCGACCATGCGGCAAGAATACATGACTAGTCAGACTAGTCAAGGCTTATTGGGCCGCTTCCGCGAAGTCCGCCGGAGGCACCTCACGCTCGAGGTCCGTTGCGTGGAACAGTTCGAACGGCTCCAACCGAGCGATCCGACCGAGCAACCGGTCGGGCAGCACCGCGAGGCGCGTGTTGAAGGCCGTGGCCACACCGTTGTAGTAGACCCGCGCCATGGCGATCCTCGCCTCCGTGCGCGCCAGCTCCTGCTGCAGCGACAGGAAGTTCGGCTGCGCCGCAATCGACGGATACGCCTCCGCGATCGCGGTCATCACCCGGCCGACGCCCTGCACCCTCGCATCGGCCGCCCGCGCGCGCTCGGACGGGATCGCCGCCTGCGCGCGCAGGATCGCCACCACCTGCTGCGTGTCCTTGTCGTGCATGCGCGCGGCCTGGACCACCGCCACGAG
>CAIOCH010000475.1 GCA_903856525.1 uncultured bacterium
CGGTGGCGGTGTCGCAGCCGTTCGCCATCGGCTCCGCGATTCCCGTGCGCTACACGCCCGCGAGCCCGGGCGATGCGGTCGTCGACACCTGGTTCCGCCTGTGGGGGCTCGGCACGATCTTCACGGGTGCCGGCGTGGTCATGTGCGGCTTCGGCGCGGTGTTCCTGCGCATCGGCCGCGGCCTCTGATCAGCGCCGTCCCGCCAATCTCCGCGACCATCTGGAATCACCCGCACCCGACCGCGTAGACTGCGGATCCATGCTTTGGCAGCCATCCCTTCCCGAACGCTACCTCAACGCCACCGAGGCGGAGCTCGGTGCCGCGATCGAGGCGCGGCGCAAGGAACTCGGCTCGAAGCTGCTCATCCTCGGGCACCACTACCAGCAGGACGATGTCATCCGCCACGCCGACCTGATCGGCGACAGCCTCAAGCTCTCGCAACTGGCCGCGGCCGAGGCGCCGAAGCGCGGGGCGAGGTTCATCGTCTTCTGCGGCGTGCACTTCATGGCCGAGACGGCCGACATCCTCACCACCGACGATGTCGAGGTCATCCTGCCCGATCTCTCCGCGGGTTGCTCGATGGCCGACATGGCCGCGTACGACGACACCGTTGACGCGTGGGACGCGATCCACGCCGCGATCAAGGGGCGGCGGCAGCGGGTGATACCCATCACCTATGTGAACTCGACCGCTGCCATCAAGGCGTTCGTTGGCGAGCATGGCGGCGCCTGCTGCACGAGCTCCAATGCGCGGCGCGTGTTCGAGTGGGCGATGCAGGGCGGCGACACGCCCCTCGAGTCTGGCGAGAGCGTGAAGATCCTCTTCCTGCCCGACCAGCATCTGGGCCGGAACACCGCGAAGTCGCACGGCTACGTCACCGAGGTCGATGCTGCGGCCCGCGGCGTGGCGGCGCAGTGCGCGCTGTGGAATCCCAAGCTCGAGAACGGCGGCCTCACCGCCGCGCAGATCCGCGACGCGGGCGTGCTCCTCTGGGCGGGCCACTGCAGCGTGCACAAGTTGTTCCGCCCCGAGCATGTCGACGCCGCCCGCCGCGAGGGCCGCACCGTGCTCGTGCATCCCGAATGCGCACAGGAGGTCGTCGACATCGCCGATCTCGCGGGTTCGACGGAGTTCATCATCGACACCATCGAGCGCGCAGCGCCGGGATCGAGCTGGGCCGTGGGCACGGAGGTGCACCTCGTGAACCGCGTGGCGCGCCGCGCCGCGGGCCGGGGCGTGCATGTCCGCATCCTCAGCGACTGCCAGTGCCTGTGCACCACGATGTACCGCATCGACCAGGCGCATCTCGCATGGTGCCTCGACCAGCTCGCCGCGGGCAAGGTCGTCAACCGCATCGGCGTGCATCCCGAGGCCAAGCGGCTGGCGCGGTTGGCGCTCGACCGCATGCTGCGGCTGGCGCCGGCGCGCGCAGGTGCCGCCGGCGGACGGTCGGCGGTGGCCGGCATGACCGTGGATTGACGGCGACCGGCTCGCAGACGCCGATGGACGGCGTTCACCGCGCGGAAACCTGCTGCGTCGGCGCGGAATGGCCGTTTCACCGCGGCCGACGGTGGTCGCCGCTGATACCGTTCCCCGCCAATCAGAGTGGATTCCATGCGCCGCAAGAAGCTCCTCATCGCGCTCACCTCGCTCCTCGCGATCCTCGTGCTCGCCGTGGTCCTCGCACCCACGCTGCTGTCGGGCTACGCCCGCGGACGCATCGAGCGCGAGATCGCGGCGCGCGTGCTGGGCACGGTCTCCGTGCGCGCGGTCGAGCTCGGCTGGTTCAGCCCGCAGCGCCTGTCGGGCCTGGCCATCGATGGCGGCGCCGAGGTCGGCAAGATCGACCTCACGCTCGAGGTTGCCGAGGGCCTGCTCGCGCTGGTTCGGGGAAGCGACATCTCGCTCACGCTCGCCGGTGCCGCCGACACCGCGGTCGATGGGGAGGGACGGGTGGGTCTCGCGCGGCTGGCCAGGCCCGCACAGGCCGATGCGGTTGCGGGCGATCCAAAGGCGCCGCAGTCCGGACAGCCGCAATCCACAACGCCGCTCGGCCCCCGCAGGCTTACGGTCACGCTCGACGGCCTCGACCTCTCCGCGCGCGCACCCGATGGGGGCACCTACGCGCTGCGGGACCTGTCGGGTGACATCGCGCTCACGGGCACGGATCTGCGCATGAACCTCACGGCGGGCACCGTCGATCCGTCGGCCGCCGCCGCGGGGCGGCAGGGCGAGCTGTCGATCGATGCCGATCTCGCGCTGCGCTTCACGGAGGCGGGCGGCGCGGATCCAGCAGCCACCGCGGGAAAGGCGCTGATCTCCGCAAGCCGCATCGCGATCCCCACGGCGGCGGGCGAGATCGCCTGCAGCACGCTCCTCGTGGACCTCGCCAAGTCCGCCGCAGGCGATATCGCGGTGAAGGCAGACATCGCCGCGCGCGTCGCGGGCAGCAGCGAGGCCACGGTTCGCGCCGATGTGGCCATCGCGGCTCCGTTCGACGCAGCGGGGGCCTTCGTGCTCGACCCCGCTGCCGTGAGCGCCACGATCGAGGCGCGCGGTGTGCCCATGGCGGCCCTGCAGCCGTTCGCGCCCGAGATCGCCGAGGGCACCCGGCTCTCGCTCGTCGACGACATCGGAGAGACCGCCGATCTCACCATCGTGAAGCAGCGGGGCAACCGCGCCCGCATCGCGCTCGCCGCACGGCAGGTGCAGTTCGCCCTCGATGGTGCGGTCGCGCCGGATGGCTCGAGCATCGAGGGCGGCACGGTCACGGCGGCCGCATCGCTGCGCCCCGAGCTGCTGCGCGGCCTGGGACTCGTCGATCCGACGGCGCTCAAGGTCGCTCTGCGCGGCGAACGGCTGTCGTGGCGCAAGGACTCCGACGTGGTCCGCGCCCTCGGTGGCTCGCTCGTGCTGAACATCACCGATCCGTTCGAGTGCGCGGTTGCCGCCGACCCCATGCGGCTGCGCGCCGAATCACTCGAAATGGCGATCGAGAAGGAGCCTGGCAAGCCCACGGCCCGCGCGGTGTTCGGCGCCAAGGCCCGGTACGGCGCGGCGGGCGACACGAGCGTCTCGGCGTCCGGCGAACTCGACCTCGCCTCCCGTGCGCTCACGCAGGGTGCGCTCGATGCGACGCTGCGCCTCGATCCGGAGGTGCTGGAGCGGCTGACAGGCGGTGCCTGCTCCGCGCGCGGCAAGGACGCGTCGCTGCAGGTCTCGGTGCCCGAGATCGCTTACCTCCCGAGCGAGGAGTACCAGGGACTCCGCGCGCTGGTGGCTCGTGCACGCGTGCAGATGTCGGGTGCCGTGGCGGTGGAGGGTGCGGGGACCACTGCGGCGGTCAACGATCTCGCGGTCGATCTCTCGACGCCGCGTGGTGGAAAGCCGGGCACGCTCGCATTCGGCGCCCGCGTCGATGGCGCCCAGGTGCGGGTGGAGCAGGAGTACGGGCCGCTCGCGCCCTCGGTGGACCTCGCGAACCTCGGTCTTCGCGGAACGGTGTCGGTCGACGGGCTTGATCCTGCGGTCATCGCCCGGCTCGCACCGGGCGCCGCCAGGTCGGTGGGCCTGCTTGGCCGCGGCGGCATGCGCCTCGACATGCGCAACCGCACCGAGCGCGGCGTGATCCTCGCCGACTTCAACCTCGATGCGGCCGCGGTCGACGCCAGCGGCGCCTTCCAATACGAGTCCTCGGCGATCCGCGCCTCCAACATCGTGGTCGATGCGACGCTCACGGCGGAAGGCCTCGCGTCGCTCGACCTTGGCCCCGAGACCGAGTTCGAGCCGGGCGCCCGCGTCTCGCTCAGGGCACCTGCGATCGCCTTCGCGCGCGCCGGCGCGGACGGTGCGTGGGCGCCATCGGGCGACGTGACGGCGCGGCTCGTGGTCGAGCAGTTCCGCGTGCGTCGGGCCCCCGGGATCGTCGCCCCCATCGGCATCGCACAGCTCGATGCTTCGGCGACCTACGTCCTCGCCGAGGAGCGTGCCGCGGTGAGTGGACGCGCCGCGCTCGGTGGCGGAGGCACCGCCGGCGAGCTGGAGTTCGCGCTCGCCTGGCGCAAGCCCGTCGAGGCCAAGCTCTTCGCGGGCGTCGAGGGCACGTTCGCGCTCAACCGCTTCGACCTCGCCCGCTTCGAGCCGAGTTTCGGGCTCGAGGAGGGTGCGTACTCCGGCGTGCTCGGCGGCCCCGGATCCCTGCGCGTGGAGGTGACGGAGCGCGGCGTCCCGGGTGCGACCGTCGCCATCGACTTCCCGCGCACACGTGGCAACCTCGGCCTCACCGTGCCGCTCGAGGGCGACCGTCGGATCGCCCGCGTCGCTGGCACGCTCTCGTCCGAGATCGCACCCGACACCTTCGCCAAACTCGCGGGTATCGCCCGCGATCCGGCGCGCAAGGTCATCGCCCCGGTGTCCGTCTCGGTCGAGATCTCCGCTGCGTCGCTGCCGCTCGACGCGGCCATGAAGCCCGAGTTCGCGGCCGCGAGCATCGCCCTCCGCGGAGCCCTCAGCCCGGTCGTCCTCGAACTGCCGGATCCCTCCGGCAAGCGACTCACGCTCTCGACGGGTGCGCTCGCACTGTCGCTCGACAGCGCAGCGCTCGCCGACGAGCTCTCGCTGCGCATCACGGGCAAGGGAGGCCAGGCCGAGGGAGCGGCGGCCGGCGATCCACCCGCGGTCAACCCCGAGGGCGGTCCGCTGCAGGTCGGAAGTCTGGATGTCAACGCCCGCGTGCGCGGTGCCGTCGCCAGAATCCCCGCCGAATCCGCCGCGCCGACGATCGACGGCACGCTCCGTGCGACCAGGTTTCCGTCGGCGACCATCGACGCCTTCGCCGCCACCGGCGGCAGCGTTGGCCGAGCGCTCGGCGACTCGGTCGACGCGCAGCTCGAGGCGC
>CAIOCH010000476.1 GCA_903856525.1 uncultured bacterium
GCCCGTGAGCTCGGAGATCATGGTCTGGAAGTTGAGGAGCGCCTCAAGGCGGCCCTGCGCGACCTCGGCCTGGTACGGCGTGTAGGCCGTGTACCACGCGGGGTTCTCGAGGATGTTGCGCAGGATCACGCCCGGCACCACCGTGTCGGTGTAGCCCATGCCGATGAACGAGCGGTGGACCTTGTTCTGCTGCGCCAGCCGCTTGAGTGCCGCGAGCGTCTCCGCCTCGCCGCGCTCGACGCCCGCCACGGTCACCGTGGGATCGTCGATCTCCATCGGCCGCGACAGGCGGATCGTCCCGGGCACCGACGCCGCGATGAACTGCTCCATCGAGGCGTATCCGCACGCGCCCAGCATGGCCTGGGCCTCGGCCGCGGTGTGGGGGATGTGCCGGCGGTAGAAGGTGTCCGTGGGCCCGAGCGTGGTGGTGGCGGGGGCGGTCATGGTCGGTGCGGTGGTCACGGTGGTCATCGCGGTTCGGAGGGCGCTGGGCGCGGTGCGGGGGTGCCGTTGTCGAAGCGCCGAGTATAGGAAGAACCACCCCCGATCCGCAGCGTCTGCGGGTGAGGGTGGTACGCTTCGGCCATGTCCGCGATTTCTGCACTCGCTTCCGGCCCGTCTCCGCGCGTTTCCACCGTGCTCGCAAGTGTTTCCGCACTTGCGTTGCTGGTTCTCGGCGCTTGCCAAACCCCCACCGACGCCGTGCGTGCCGCCGCAGTACCGCCCGCGCCCACCTCGGTCCCTGCGACACCGACGGCAGCGGCAGCGGCAACCGCCACCACCTCCACCTCCACCAACACCAGCGCCCCGCGCAGCGCCCGCCCCAAGAAGACCACCCGCACGCCGGCCCTCACGAACGGTGCACCCACGCAGCCTGGCGGCGGCGAGGTCATCACCGGATCGGTCAATGTCTACACCTTCGACCCCGAGCCCAGCTTCACGCCCGTCGACGCGTCCTCGGTGTCGCTCGCGCATGTGCTCGCCGACCTCGGCGCCGATGCGGCCGAGTGGTACCAGCATGTGCAGACGCTCTCCAACCCCTGGTTCGAAGGCCGCGCGCCCGGCAGCGAGGGCATCGAGTACGCCGCGCAGTACCTCGCGTGGTGGATGCAGAAGTACGGCCTCGAGCCCGCCTTTGCCGAGGGCAGCGCCGCCAATCCCGACAACCCGTGGCGCCAGCCGTTCGAACTCGGCGGCGGTGGCCGCAAGATCACCTCGTCGAGCCTGGATCTCGCTTCCGCGCAGCTCGCGCCCCGATCCACCGTGGTCATGAAGAACTCCGGCGCCGGCACCATCGAGGTGCCCTTCGCCTTTGCCGGGTACGGCATTGTCGACGGCAAGGACGGCTACACCAGCTTCGCCGCCGACACCCGCTTCGATGGTCACGCGGTGCTCGTCCTGCGCGGCGAGCCCCTCGACGCCGAGGGCAAGTCGCTCTGGGGTGGTGACAAGTTCACCTCCGCCTCCAGCCTGGCGGCCAAGCTCGACGCGATCGCATCCCGCGGCGCCGCCGCGATCCTCGTGGCCGAGCCGCCGGGATACGCGGGCAAGAAGGCCAATCTCGCCGCCATGAGCGCCGACAGCCTCGGTGGGGCGCTCGATATCCCGTGCTTCTTCGTCAACGCCGAGGCGGCCGACGCCATCAGCAAGGCCTGCGATCCGCAGTCGCGCGACCTCGCCACGCTGCGTGCGCTCGCCGATGCGGGCACCAAGGACGCGCCCGCCCTCCCCGTGATCGGCAAGCCCGACGCCAAGCTCGCCGTCGCCGTCGCCGTCGACAGCGGCAACACCGTCACCCACAATGTGGGCGGCATCCTGCGCGGCAAGGGCGCGCTCGCCGGCGAGTGGCTCGTCATCGGCGCCCACTACGACCATGTCGGCTACGGCGCGTACGGCGCCGATCCCGAGAACCGCGGCACCGTGCACCCGGGCGCCGACGACAACGCCAGCGGCACCAGCGGCATGCTGCTCATGGCCAAGCGCCTCGCCAAGCGCTACGCCGAGGCGCCCGCCGATGCCGAACTCCGCAGCGTCCTGTTCCTCGGCTTCAGCGCCGAGGAGATCGGCCTCAACGGCTCTCGCGCGTGGATCAAGAACGCGTCGATCCCCGCCGACAAGCTCGACATCATGCTCAACATGGACATGATCGGCCGCCTGCGCGGCAAGGAGCTCGTGGTGGGCGGCGTCGACAGCGCCCACGGCCTGCTCGATGCGCTCCGTCCCATGTTCATCGACAGCGGCCTGCGCGTGTCGGCCGATCCCAGCGGCCGCGGGCCCAGCGACCACGCGCCCTTCTACGGCGCGGGCGTGCCTGTCCTCTTCTTCTTCAGCGGCGTGCACGATGTCTACCACAAGCCCGGTGACCAGGGCTACTCGGTCGATCCGCGCGGTGTGCCCGCGGTCCTCGACCTCGTGGAGCGGATCGCGCTGTGGCGCGCCGGCGACCAGAAGCGCCTCGAGTACTGGAACGGCGTGCCCAAGCAGGCGGCCAACAAGCCCGAGACCGCGCAACCCGCCGCCCCCGCGGGCAACGACCGCGGCTATGCGCCGGTGCGCCTCGGCATCCAGCCCGGCCTCGTCGAGGAGGGCGAGTCGGGCATCCGCGTCGAGAGCGTGAGCGACGGCACCAGCGCCGCCGACGCAGGCATCAAGCCGGGCGATGTGCTCCTCGCCTGGAACGGCGAATCGCTCGACTCGGTGGGCACCATGATGACCAAGCTGCGCTCCACCCGCCCGGGCGACATCGTCAAGATGCGCGTGCTGCGCGGCAACGACGAGCTCGTCATCGATGTCGCGATGAAGGCATCCACCGCCCCGCGCCGTCCCGCCGACGAGTAGGTAGGCTGCGGCGATGCTCCCTCCGACGCATCCCGCGGGCCCATCACGCCGACCCATCCTCGCCGCGCTCCTCACGGGCGCGGCGTTTTGCTGCGCGCTTGGCGTTGCGTCCTGCGACCGCGCGCCCGCACCGCCCGCGCCAACGGCCGCGTCCACCGATGCGGTCGCTGAGACGAATACCCCGATCGCCCCGGCAGCTCCGGCGAGCACCGCGAGCGCCCCCGAAGCCGCGCCCGCATCCATCTACGGCACCTGCGAACCGGGCGAGGGCGGCAGCGGCAAGACCTACATGGGCCGCGAGATCTCCGAGGTCATGGGCCACTTCGGCGTCGGCTGGCTCGAGCGCCCCGAGCGCGAGCGCGAGGAGCGCACCGACTGGCTCATCGACGCCCTTGCGCTTCGTCCCACCGACGCCGTCGCCGACATCGGCGCGGGCAGCGGCTACTTCACCATGCGCATCTCGCCGCTCGTGCCCGAGGGCGTGGTGTACGGCACCGACATCCAGCAGGAGATGCTCGACATCATCCGCGAGCGCGCCCTCGAGGAAGGCGCCCTCAACGTCATGCCCGTCATGGGCCGCATCGACCACTGCGGCCTCGAGCCCGGCAGCGTCGATGTCGTGCTCTTCGTCGACGCGTACCACGAGTTCTCGCATCCGCGCGAGATGATGGAGTCGATCGTGACCGCCCTCAAGCCGGGCGGCCGCGTGTTCCTCGTCGAGTACCGGCTCGA
>CAIOCH010000477.1 GCA_903856525.1 uncultured bacterium
CACCTTTGCCCGCCGCAGCGCCCCCGGCAGGAGCGCGAGCAGCGCGCACGCGACCACGGGAAACGCGGCGACCGCGAGCACCGCGCCGAGCCGGCGTTGCGCGCGGAGCAGGTTTCTGTCCGCCTCCACCAGGAACCGGCGTGGAAGCTGGGAGGGCGGCGGCTGCCTCATCGCGTGGGAGTACAGGCGTGAAAGCCGGGCGGATGGAGGCTGCTTGGTCGCGTAGGGGCCTGTCGCGGACGGATCCTGCGGCACGGACACGAACAGGAGCCTGTCGCGCACGAAGGTCAGACGAACGGCGCTGGTCGCGAAGCTCCCGAGCACGGCCACGTCGACCGACCGGTTTGGATTGGCTTGCGCCGCGAACCCTAGGATGTCGTCCGCCCGCATTGGGCAGAGGGGCAGCACCGCGACGAGCGCGAGATCGGGTGCATTCGATCCGATCGACGGCGAGTAGTCGCGCCGGTACAGGACCACGGGCGTGATCGCAGCGACCGCGCAGAGATGGAGCGCGAGCGCGAGCCCGATGAGATACGCGGCGAGCCCGCGCCACGAGATGGGCGCTGCGAGACGCACCACGCTCCAGAACCTGCGCGCAGCGAACGCGTGCGTGACCGTGCGCAGAAAGCGCGCAACGACGCCATGTCGACCGGCGCCCGACTCGATGAGCCACGGAGGACACACCGCGCCGCACGCGAGTTCGTCGGGATTCGAGGCGAACCCGCATTCGGAGCAGACGACGCGGGGCTCGCCGCCCGCATCCGCGGACTGCGCCGTCGCCGCAACCGCGTATCCGCAGCGCGGACACTCGAGTCTCGGTGACGGAGGCGATTCAGCGTGCATGCTCGACGAGCGTCCGTACGACGCCGAGGCCCGTCTCGGTTGCTTCCGTCCGCTCGGGATGCCACTGGACCCCGAGATAGAAGCGTCGCGACGGATCGACGATGCCTTCGATCACGCCGTCATCCGAGCGGGCGATGATGTCGAAGCCCTTCGCCTCGGAGATCGCCTGGTGGTGCCACGACCGCACCGCGCCCGACTTCAGGAGCGACCCGCGTTCGGCCTCGACCGGATGGATCGCGTCGTTGCGATGGCGGTCCGCGTCGGGCAGCAGGTCGCCGAGGTGCTGGATGAGCTGGTTTCCGCGGTGGACGCCCATCAGCTGCATGCCGAGGCAGATGCCGAGCACGGGCTTGTCGGGTCGCGCGTCGAGCGCCTTCAGCAGCGCGAACTCGGCGTCCTGGCGCTCGGGCGGCATGCATTCGGCCTTCGGATGCAGGGGGATGCCGAACCTCGAGACATCGATGTCATCGCCGCCGGTGATGACGACGCCGTCGACGCGGTCGAGCATCTCCTCGCGCAGCGCGGCGTTCGGCGGAAGGATGACGGGGATGCCGCCCGCGGCCGCGACCATGTCGAGGTAGGTGCGGCGGTTGCGCGCGTAGTCGCCGAGAAGATCCGCGGTGATGCCGATGAGGGGGCGGCGCTTCAGGGTCATGCGATCCTGAACCTCCCCGACTGCGAGAGGAACTGCAGCGGATTGTCGAAGCTGATCTTCTTCACGATGTCCATCGCGTGGCCGCGCGACTTCATCTCGATCTGCGCCTTGGGCACGGCGAGCGGATCGCTGTTGCCCCAGTCGCCCGCGGAGTTGATCCAGAGTCGCTCGGTGCCGTGCATCTCAAAGATGTCGACCGCGCGCTGCGGCGTGCACTTTGTGTCGGGATAGAGCGTCATGCCCGCCCAGAACCCGCGGTCGAGCACGTGGCGCACCGTGTGCTCCTCGACATGGTCGATGAGCACGCGGCCCGGGTCGAGGCGCGCGTGGTTCCGGATCGCGTCCATGATGAGCTTCGTGCCCTTGAGCTTGTCCTCGAGGTGCGGCGTGTGCACGAGCACGAGCAGGTCGTGCTCGGCGGCGAGGGAGAGATGCGCGTCGAGGATCTCGAGCTCGTTGCGCGAGTTCTTGTTGAGGCCGATCTCGCCGATCCCGAGCACGCTCTCGCACTTGAGGAACTGCGGGATGAGCTTGATGACCTCGCGCGCGAAGACCGGGTCCTCGGCCTCCTTGGGGTTGATGCACAGCCAGCTGTGGTGGCGGATCCCGTACTGCGCGGCGCGCTTCGGCTCGAAGTCGGTGAGCTGGCGGAAGTAGTCGTAGAAGCCCTGCGGGCTCGACCGGTCGTAGCCGGCCCAGAACGCGGGCTCCGTGATCGCGACGCAGCCCGCCAGCGCCATGCGCTGGTAGTCGTCGGTGGTGCGGCTGACCATGTGGACATGCGGGTCGATGTACATCAGCGGCCCCCCTTCGCATGGAGGTCGACGGCGCCCGTGGCGCCCTTCGTCGACGCCTTCGCGATCGGTTCGGTCG
>CAIOCH010000478.1 GCA_903856525.1 uncultured bacterium
AGGCCTTCCACGGACTCTCGAGCGGATCGGTCTCGCTGAACGGCTGCGAGAGCTTCCGCGCGGGGTTCGCGCCGTTCCTCCCCGACTGCCGCGAGGTGGCGTTCAACGATCTGGCTGCACTGGAGCGGGCGCTCGCACGCCGCGATGTGGCGGCGTTCGTGATCGAGCCCATCCAGGGCAAGGGTGTGAACATCCACGCGCCCGGCTACCTGGCCGAGGCGTCGAGGATCTGCCGACGCCATGGAACGCTGTTCGTGGCCGACGAGATCCAGACGGGCATCGGCCGCACCGGGTCGTTCCTGGCGATCGACCAGGAGGGCGACGTCGAGCCCGACATGGTGATCCTGTCGAAGGCGCTCTCGGGGGGCTATGTGCCCGTGGGCGCCGTTCTCGTCAAGGGCGACGTCTGGCGGAAGGTGTTCTCGTCGCTCGACCGTGCGATCGTGCATTCATCGACCTTCCATCAGGGCGCGATGGCGATGACCGCCGGACTCGCGTCGCTGGCCGCGTACGACGAGACCGATGCTGCGGACAACGCACGTCGCATGGGGGCGCGGATCCGCGAGGGCATCGAGGCGATGAAGCCGCGCTTCGAGATGATCCGCGAGGTCCGCCAGCGAGGATTGATGATCGGCATCGAGTTCGGGGCGCCGAAATCGATGCTGCTCAAGGCGAACTGGGCGGCGACGCACGCGATGGACCGGAACCTCTTTGCGCAGGCCGTCGTGGTGCCCCTGATGGAGGATCACCGCATCCTGTGCCAGGTGGCGGGACACAACCAGGACGTTGTCAAACTGATCCCCCCGCTCGTGATCGATGACGCGGATGTGGACTGGTTCCTGCGCGCATTCGAGGCGGTCATGGTCGGGCTGCACAAGCCGACGGCGACCGTCGGACTGCTGGCGCGGCTCGGGCGCAACGCCATGTTCGGCGGCAAGCAGGAAGCGAAGTCGCCGTGATGCGGCGCGTGGCGGATGCCGTCACCGCGTGGCCGCGCGCGGTGCTCGCCGTGGCGGCGCTGCTCGCGGCGATCGGCGCGTATCTGGGCGCGTTCCACCTGCGCATCGACAGCGACACCGACTCGCTCATCCTCGAGAGCAGGCCGTACATGCCGGCGTACCGGGCGTTCCTGGCGGAGTTCGGCGACCTCGAGGGCGCGATCATCGCGGTGGATCCGAAGGGGAACGAGGATGCGGCGGAGGCTGCGGTCGACTTCCTCGCGGAGCGGTTGGCGCGATTCCATGCGTCTGCGTTCATCGAGCCCGACGAGCAGTGGCGACTGGCGAGCTGGGCCGCCGGCGATGCGGAGCTTGCGGCGCTGGCAACGAGCGCGCCCGCCGTTGCGGCGATCGCGCAGGGTCGCGAATCGGAGCATCCGCTGGTCGCCCAGAAGCTCTCGCAGCCACGCGCGCGCGAGTACTTGCGCGCTCCTGGCGGGAAGCTCCTCCTCGTCGACGTGCGGTTCGCCAAGGCGTTCGACCAGACCGAGCCCTTTCGGGCGGCGGTGGTCGACATCCGCGCTGCGATCGACGATGCCCGCGGGAGATTCCCATCGGTCGACATCGGACTCACGGGCAAGCCCGTGCTCCAGCACGACGAGATGTCGACCGCGACCGCCGACATGACGCGGGCGAGCATCGGCTCGCTGGCCGTGATCGTCGTGCTGTTCGCGGTGGTGTTCCGCGGACTGCGGCGACCGCTGCTGGCGACGGTCGCGTTCCTCGTCGCCGCGGCGTGGACCTACGGAGCGGCATCGATCCTCGTCGGGCGGCTGACGCTGCTCTCGATGGTCTTCATGCTCGTCCTCGTTGGGGCCGGTCTCGACTACGGAGTGCATGTCGTCAGCAGGTACGGTGAGTTCCGAAGGCACCTGCCCCGCGCGGACGCCGTGCGGGAGGCGCTGGTATCCGTGGGCCCGGGCATGCTGACGGGCGCGATTGCGTCGGCGACCGTGTTCCTGATGGCGCTCCTCGGCAACTTCGGTGGCCTGCGCGAGCTCGGCGTCGTCGCCGCTGCCGGCCTCATCCTCTGCGCGGTCGCCATGCTGACCGTGCTGCCGGCGCTTCTCGCGCTCTTCGGGGAGGGCGCACGCCCCGAGACACGGGAGGCCCCTCCCACTCCCACCGAACGGCATCCGCGGTGGACGCACCTGATCCTTGCGGTGATTCCGGTGGCGGTCCTCATCGTCCCCGCAGCACTGGGTCCGCGGTTCGACCTGAACCTGCTCAACCTCCAGTCCGAGGGGCTCGACAGCGTCCGGTGGGAGGAGCGGCTGCTGCGCGACAGCTCGGGTGCGAGCTGGTACGCGGTGTCGATCGCTGATTCGCTGGAGGAGGTCGCCGCGCTCGAGGCGCGCGCGAAGGACGAGGGGGTGATCCTGCGCACCGAATCGGCGCTCTCGCTGGTGAAGCCGGAGTCCGAGGACCGGCGCGCGCTGCGTCGGCGGATCGCGGAGACGGATATCGGCACGCCGCCCGAGCAGCCATCCCCCGCGGCGCGCGCGGCGCGGGCGATCATCGAGGGCGCGCGACTGCCGCTGCGCGAGGCGCTGCCCGCGGCGGTACGCGACCGCATGGTGTCGCCGGGCGGGCGGTTCCTCGTGTCGTACTTCCCCAAGTCGGACGCGTGGGATCCGCATCACCTCGGGCGTTTTGTCGCGCGGGTCCGAGCGGTCGATGCGACCGCGACGGGCGTCCCCTTCACGCAGCACGGATCCATCGATGACATGGTCAAGACGTTCCTGGTGGTTTCGCTGCTTTCCGTCGCGGCGATCGCGCTGATCGCCTGGCTGGACCTGCGCAGCCTCCGTCTGGCGGCGCTCGCGGTGGGCACCGTGCTCGCGGGCATCGGCATGACGATGGGCGCGATGCCCCTGCTGGGAATCGAGGTGAACCTCGCGAACTTCTTCGCGATTCCGATGCTGATCGGACTGGGGATCGACAGCGCGATCCACATCATCCACCGTGCGAGGCAGGATCCATCGCGACTCGGGGGCACGGTGCGCGCCGTCGCGTTCACGGCGCTCACCACGGCGATCGGTTTCGGCGCCCTGGTGTTCGCAGACCACCGCGGCATGCGCTCGCTCGGCACGGTCATGCTCGCGGGCAGCCTGTGCTGCATGTATGTGGCGTGTGTGGTGCTGCCGGTGTTTTTGCGCTCGCGACCTGCTTCGCAACTCGCTCGCTCTGGCGGGAGACACGGCTAGCGACGGCGCTCGCGACCTGCTTCGCAACTCGCTCGCTCTGGCGAGGGACACGGGTAGCGACGGCGCTCGCGACCTGCTTCGCAACTCGCTCGCTTTGGCGAGGGCCACGGGTAGCG
>CAIOCH010000479.1 GCA_903856525.1 uncultured bacterium
AGCAAGTCGTCGCGCGTGGCGATGCGGCCGCTGGGGTTGTGCGGCGTGTTCAGCACCAGGGCGCGCGTGCGCGGCGTGATGGCGGCGCGCAACGCGGCTTCGTCGATACGAAACGCCGGCGCCTCCAGCGTGACCACCTTCGCGACACCGCCCGCGATCGCCACCGCTGCGGGATAGGAGTCGTAGAACGGCTCGAACATGACCACCTCGTCGCCCGGCTCGATGAGCGAGACGATGCAGTCGACGATGGCCTCGGTGGCGCCGCAGGTGACCACGACATCGCGCTCAGGCTCGTACGACACACCCGCGGTCCGCTCGAACCGCTCGGTGATGGCCTTGGTGAGTTCGGGTAGCCCTGTCATGCGCGCGTACTGGCCGCGGCCGTCACGGATGGCCTTGATCGCCGCCTCCTTGACGAACTCTGGGCCATCGAAGTCGGGCGCCCCCTGCCCTAGGTTGAAGGCGCCGTGCTTGACGGCGAGGGCCGTCATCTCGGCGAAGATCGTCGCCCCGAATGGCTTGAGCCGCGAATTGACGCCGAGTGTGCGCATGGGGCGAGTCTACCGCGCCCGCGGCGGATGGGTAGACTCGCGGCGTGGCGCAACCAGAACCCAACCCGCGGCTTCGCCTCGACATCGTCCACGAGGACCCACTGGTGGCGGTGGCGAACAAGTCTCCGGGCATGGTGACCGAGCCGGGGACCTCCCACCGCAGCGACAGTCTGCTGAACGCCCTGGTGGCCCGGTACGGAGGACGGATCCTTCGGCTCGGCGAGCGGCGCGACTACGGGTTGCTGCACCGCCTCGACCGCCAGACGAGCGGCTGCGTGGCCTGCGCGCTCGATCCCGACGCATACGACGCGATCCGCTCGCAGTTCGAGCAGCGCGGCGTCGACAAGCGCTACCTCGCGATCGTGCGCGGGCGCATGCGTGCAGGCGTGCAGGCGGTCGATCTCAACCTCGAGGAGCGCCGCGTTCCCTCCAACGAGGGCACCCGCCTGATCAGCGCCGTCGCGCGCGCGGGCAAGCCGGCCCGGACCACCATCGAGATCCTGGCCACGGGCGCCGAGCACAGCCTGGTCTGCTGCGAGCCGCACACGGGCCGCCTGCACCAGATCCGCGTCCATCTGGCGCACCTCGGCTTTCCGGTCGCGGGCGACCCGCTCTACGGCGTCGGCGCCCGCGTGCTGCAGTCGACGAAGTCGGACGAGCAGCCCCTCGGGCTGCACGCGTGGCGGCTGGGATTCTCGCACGCGCTCGGCAGGGTCGATGCAGCGGCGCCTCCGAGCAGGCGGTTCATGGATCTCGCGCGGGCCGCCGGTCTGTCGCATCCGTCGCTCGCATGACGGTTGCGCACCAGCCTCCGGGCGCAGTGACCGCGTGACGTGAAACGGGCCGCCCGGCATGCCGGGCGGCCCGTTTGGTTGCATGATGACGATCGAACGATCTCGATCAACCCTTGGCGTCGGTCGGGATGCGCATGCCGTAGAAGCTGCGCCAGACGAAGAAGCAGGCGATGACCGAGCAGGCGACGCCGATCCACATCTTCGCGGGGTGATCCTTCATCGCGATCGCGATCTCAACGGCGAGGAGGCCGAAGAGCGTCGTGAACTTGATGACGGGATTGAGCGCCACCGACGAAGTGTCCTTGAACGGATCGCCGACGGTGTCGCCGACGACGGTCGCCGCGTGCAGGTCGGTGCCCTTGGCGCGAAGGTTGACCTCGACGATCTTCTTGGCGTTGTCCCAGGCGCCGCCGGCGTTGGCCATGAAGATGGCCTGGTAGAGGCCGAAGAACGCCATGGCGACGAGGTAGCCGATGAAGAAGTACGGATCGAAGAACGGCAGGCCGAGCGAGAAGAAGAAGA
>CAIOCH010000480.1 GCA_903856525.1 uncultured bacterium
CCACATGGATCCCCACATGGATCCCCACATGGATCCCCGCCGCGCTCAGCCCGTCCAGCCCGACAGCACCGCGGCCACATCCGCTGCATCGACATCGCCGTCGCCGTCGACATCGGCTGTGCATGCGCCTTTGGGCGGACACGGCCCCCACGCTGAGAGCACGGCGGCGATGTCCTGTGCGTTCACCGCGCCGTCGCCAGTGACGTCACCGGGCACGGACACCGTGGTCCGCGTGACCGCGATGTTGTCGAGCCGCACCGTGAAGTCGGTGAACCCGAACACGAACCCGGGCTGCAGGGTGGTGAACGCCATCGCGTCGACGCCCGCGAGGATGTCGCGGAAGGTCGTCCCTGGCGGCAGGATCGGCTCGGCGTTGGGTGTCTCGGCGCCGTAGCCGCCCCAGCCCGCGGGCAGCGCCGTGGCGTTCGGATCGAAGGTGACCGTGAAGGTGCGCCACGATCCCGAGTTCGCCTGCGAGATGGGTCCGAAGAGGAACCACACGCTCTTCCATGGATAGCCCGCGGGCGGATTGGTCGTGTCGCGCAGCTCGAGCACCCACGGCCGCGACACGGGCGAGCCGAAGAAGCTGATGTTCTCCACGCGGATGTCGATGGAGATGGTCACGCTGTCGGCGCCCGTGAAGTCGCCCTTGAACGCGGCGTTGGTCGAGTTCACGAACGAGATGCCGAAGTTGTTGAACACCGTGCGCAGGTTGGGGCCCGGGTTGCCGCCCGTGAAGATGATGCCCGTCGAGCCACCGGGACCGATCGGTCCCACCCAGCCCTCTGCGCCTGCATCGAAGGTCACGGTGGTGGTCTGCGCGTGCGCGAGAGGCGTGGCCACGAGGCACGCGGCAAGGGCCAACGGTCGGTCGAACCCGCGGATCGGTGCACTGGGTGCGGTCATGCCGAGAGCCTACACCCCGAGCGGACGAGGGCAACCGAAACCCGCAGGTTCACGCTGCAGTGAGGCCCTCTGTGGCCGCAGCCACCCGCTGGCGCACCGCACGGTCGATCGACGGGCGGTCAAGGTCGGCGCCCGCAGCCTCCGCAAGACGTGCATCGAGCAAAGGTGCGTCGAGCGCGGCCACGAGATCCCGCGGCCCAGCCACGAACGCCAGCGGCGCGAGGACGGCCGCGCCGGCCTCGCTCCAGGCGCGTCCGAATCCGCGCAGGACCACGGTGCCAGGCAGCAGCAGCGCCGGCTGGGTGAGTGGCGTGCGCGCGTACTCCTCATCGAGCAGGTCGAGCAGGATGAGCGGCCGCGGCGCGCGCGAACGCAGCAGCAGCAGCTCGCGCGGCGACAGTGCCGGGGGAAGCCCAAGCGCCGACGGACCGGCGGAGAGCAGGGGGCTTGAGAGCACGACCACGTCGGCGTCGCGCGCCGCGCCCACGAGTGCGTCGAGCGTGGTCACGCCCGAGGGCGCCGACACCATCTTGGCCGAACTCGCGGCGCTCCACGCGCGCGCGGCGAGCGCCTCGCCCGTCGATTGCGCGAGCACCACGCGCTTGCCCGCGAGGAACCGCGTGGCGATCCGCTCGAGCGCGGCATCGACGGTGGCGAAGGGCGCGATCTCCTCGGTCGATGCCGAGATGCGCGCGGAGATGCGGTCCACCAGCCCTTGTGTTGCGGCAGCGCGCAGCG
>CAIOCH010000481.1 GCA_903856525.1 uncultured bacterium
CACGGCCGCGAACTCGTGCCCGGCGACGTGGGCATCGAGATGCGCACGCTTGCACCCATCCCCGACGCTGCCACGGTCGCCGACGCGCGTGCGCTCCTCGCCTTCGATCCGCGCACCTGGTTCGCCGATCCGGCGCGGCGCTTCGAGCTCGAGATCGGTTCGGGCAAGGGAACCTTCCTCCTCCAGCAGGCCACGCTCGAACCCGACACCAACTTCCTGGGCATCGAGTGGGCGGGGGAGTTCTGGGCCTACGCCGCCGACCGCATCCGCCGCGCGGAGATGCGCAACGTGCGGCTCCTGCACGGCGACGCCACCGAGTTCATCCGCACGCGCGTACCCGACGCGATCACCGCGGTCATCCACCTCTACTTCAGCGACCCCTGGCCCAAGACGCGCCACCACAAGCGCCGCGTGGTGCAGGACCACACGCTGCGCGAGTTCCACCGCATCCTCGCGCCGGGCGGCGAACTGCGCATCGTCACCGACCACGACGACCTCTGGGCGTGGGATGTCGAGCATGTGGATCGCGCGCGCAACCTCTTCGACCGCCGCGACTTCGCGCGCCCCGCCAGCGCCGGCGAGGGCGAGCTCGTGGCACCAACTTCGAGCGCAAGTTCCGCCGCGAGGGGCGGCCGTTTCACGCGATGACGCTGGTCAAGCGGTGAAGAGCGGTCGTCAAGCGCTCGACTCCAGGCGAAGCACGACGAGGCTTGCGCTACTGTGATGTTGCGCATATTGTCCGCGCGACCGAATCATGACGAATCAATGAACATCACGGCAATAGGGAATTGACGCCACGCGATCGGGCGCGTGGAAGATTCGCATCGATGGAGGGAAGGGGGTTCCATTCACGGAGCACAGCGGGATCTTGTCGATCGCGCCGGTGCTTCGCTTCGATGCATAGGAGTAGGACCATGAGATTGGCATCGCTTGCCACTTCAGCGCTCGTCGGCGCGCTGGCTTCAGTCGTCGGCGCGCAGGATCTTCCGAACGGGGACGTGATTCTCGTCCATCCGAACAACTACCGTGGACCAGTCACCGACTCGGTCGAGGCTGTCCGCGCGCGGTACTCGGATGGCTCGTTCAGTGGTGGAGACGCACTGCAGGCAGCGCTGCGGCGTCGCAGCCCGGAGCAAGGAACCTTCCTCTTCCGCGGATGCGAGACGGACTGGCGCGTCGGCATGCGTGTTACGGCGTTGGTCGATCATCCGAGCCAGATGCCTTGCGTGCTCGAGGGTGACGAGGGATTCATTGTCTCCGCAGCCGCGACCGGAGAATTGCTGGTGCAGTGGCAGGGCAAGGACTGCGGTCATGATGGGAACGGAAACGCAATCGCTCCCATCGCCGCCAACTTTGGACATGGACGCTGGTTCGTCGATTGCGAGGAACTGCTGCCCGCACCCGAGTCGGCGGTCGTTCCCGTGACACTGACGTTCGCGCCCCTTCAGAACTACGAACGCGTGCTCGCATACTACGACGGAGGGCTGGGCTGGTACGGCACAGGTCCTGGTCCGAACTACGGTGCGAACTTCTACCTCGACACTCCCTGCTACCAGTACTACAACGGATCGAACAACCCGACCCCGGGCGTGATCGCGCTTGTCCAGGGCGACGACTCGATGCTCATCAACCTGCGGTTTCCGATCCGGAGTCTGTCGTACTACTTCTCCTCGACGGTGCCAGTCACGCTGTATGCGTACTCGGGTCCCGATGGCACGGGCACGGTCGTCGGGCAGTCTTCGTTCTCGGCAAACACCGCGGGAACCCCTGGGAACTACTACAACACCTGGACTCCAAGGTCGTGGAGCTGGGCCGCGGATGCGCGGTCGCTCGTGCTCGTCGGGTCGGGTAACTACTGGGGCATTGACAACCTCGTCTACGACTACACGCCCTGCCCAGGCGGCGACTGCAACGGCAATGGTGTGTGTGATGTCTCCGAGCTCCCAGGCAATGACTGCAACGGAAATGGTCTCATCGATTTCTGCGAGATTGCCTCGGGTGCCATTGCGGATTGCAACAGCAACGCAGTGCCGGACACGTGCGACATCCAGACCGGTGCCTCGATCGACTGCAACGCAAACGGGATTCCCGACGCGTGCGACATCGGCACCGGCGCATCGACGGATGTCAATAGCAACGGGATCCCGGATGCATGTGAACCTGACTGTAACGGGAACGGTGTTCCCGACGCCTACGAGGTTGTGATCGGGGCATCGCCGGACTGCAACCTCAACGGGCTGCCTGATGCGTGCGACATCGCCTCAGGATCGGCTGACTGCGACTCCGACGGAGTTCCGGACAGCTGCGAACTCTCGGCCGAGTCTGCGTTCGACTGCAATTCGAACGGTATCCTCGATACCTGCGACATCGCATCAGGAGTCGCCGCCGACTGCAATGGAAATGCGGTTCCCGACTCGTGTGACATCGCGACGGGCACCGCAGTGGATTGTGACGCCAACGCGGTGCCAGATACCTGCGACCTCCTCTCGGGCGGAGCCCTTGACTGCGACGGGAACGGTCGGCCAGATTCCTGCGACTTGGTATCGGGTACCCCCGACTGCAACGGCAACGGTATCCCCGATTCCTGCGACATCGCGTCGGGCTTCGATCCCGATCCGGAGGGCGACGGCATTCCCAACAGTTGCGAGCCACGGGCGGGAATCCGTCTCGTCGGTCCCGGCGAGTCGGGCGCTGCCTGTCTCACCGTCGCGGATGACCTCATCTTCGATGTGTTCATCGACAATCCACCGGTGACTGTCGTCGCCGGGCAGTTCACGCTCGCCTACGACGCATCGGTGCTCGAATTCGTGGATGTCCTGGGCGGGGAGGAGCCATTCACCTATGTCCCGCTGTTCTCCAACAACGCTGCCAACGGCACCCTGCTGTTCATCGCATCGGTGCAGGAGGGGGGGACAGGAACGCTGTCGGACGCGCGCGTCGCGCGCGTCCGGTTCCGCGCCATCGACAATGACTGCGATGGATCGACGCAGGTCGCGTTCGATGACTCAGCGGCTCCGATTCTCGTTGCAGACGGCGGGGGCAACTCGGTGGGTCTGCCTCTTTCGAATCCGTCGCCGGTCCGCATCGTGACGGGCGCACCAGTGCTTTCCAACGTGCCGGGCGATCTCGTGATTCCGGCTGATGCCGGAGCGGGCTGCAGTGCGTTCCGGTCGCTCACGCCGCCGCTGGCCGGCTCCAGCTGCGGTGCGGTTACGCTGGAGTGGGCTCGATCCGACGGCCTCGCGCTGGGAGCGCCGTGGCCGTGCGGGACGACTACCGTCACCTGGACGGCAACGGATATCTGTGGCCGCGTCACACAGGCATCGACCACGGTGACGGTGCAGCCGTACCACGAGCTGCTGGTCACGATTGCGTACGCGGGGACGGGTTACTCGGGATCGATGCAGCGATGCATCGACTTGACCGTCGGCGGTGTGGCGTTCGAGCAGGTCTTCACCTTCGCCGATGGAGTCGCGCAGGCCGAGCTGCAGCTCCCCGTAGGTACGTATGACTGCGCGACCGCGGACGACGATCTGCACTCGCTGCTCTCACGCACGTCCGTGCTCATCCAGGGAACCCGCTATGCGGTGGTGTTCGCGGGTGACGCCGCGCTTCGGAACGGCGATCTCACCGATGACAATTCGATCGATGTCACTGACTGGGGTATCGCCGTCGTCGCCATCGGCAGCGCGGCATCGGTGGATACCGACTGCTCAACGGTTGGCTTCCACATCGATTTCGACGGCAACGGCGCGGTCAATACGGCCGACGGCAACTTCATCCTCAGCAGCTTCCTGTTGCTCGGCGAGAGCGCATGCGGCGGCGGGGGCGGGTTGGACGGTGGACGGAACTCCATCACGGTGTCGGCACTGGCTGAACTCGTGGGAAGCGCTGCGCTACTCGCTGATCTGAACGGCGATGCGGTGGTCGATCGCGCCGACATCGACCTGTGGGTCGCGCGGAACGGTCAGGACTAATCGGGTGGCGCGAGAGCGCCGAACTGGACATCACAGGGGGCCGGGCTCAGGCCCGGCCCCCGTTTCGTTCGGGACGGATGGGCGATGAGTGCCCTCAATCGCCTACCCCTGCACCGGCCGCCGCCAGGTGTAGTCCTGGTCCTTCTCGAGCGCCGTGGCCGACTGCTTCACGCAGCGCCGGCACACGCAGGCGTCGGCGAACTCGGGGCTGCGCCACGCCTCGTCGTCGCGCTCCTCGAGGCACATCGTGCACGGCTGTCCCTCGACGCGGTCGTTCCGGCCTTCGAACACGATCGCCACATATGCGAGTGACAGGCACTCGCCGCACAGGTGGCTGCCGTGGTGGCCCTCGATGAGCGGCCGCGACGGGTCGTCGGGATCCCACGACCGGCGGCAGAAGTTGCAGAGGACATCCTCGTACTGCACATTGCGCTCATCGGTGCCGGGTCGGAACATCGGATTCTCGTGGTGAAATCGTGCGGGGGCGGGTGGACGTAGAATCACCCCCCATGGCGCAGGGTATCTCACTCGCCAACAAGTGCCAGATCCTCTTCGGGGTCGCGGTGGTCGCGCTGCTCGGCGGTGCGCTCGCGGGACCATGGATCCGCACCGGCACCATCGTCACCGACAGCCAGCTCGAGGTCTCGCGCGAGCTGGCCAACGAGATCCTCTCCCGTCAGTCGCTCGACGATGTGGACGGCGACGGACCCATCGGCGGCCGTGTCTACCGCGTGGGCGAGCTCGTGCGCGAGTCGGAGTCCGAGACCGATCCCTTCCTGCGGCAGGCCTTCACCCGGTTCGCGGCCGACACCTCCGAGGCGGAGTACTTCGAGAAGGAATCGCGCGGCGGGACCGTCAAGTACCGCTACGCCCGCGTCATCCGCGAGGCGCAGTGGCGCGAGCTGTCCGTGCCCGACTTCGAGTCGGGCGTCAACCGCCCGGCGCTGCCTCGTCCCGACGACGCGGTCGCGGCGGTCCTGGTGATCGACCGCAAGAGCGACTTCGCCGAGGCCCAGATCCTCGTGAACCGCGTCTACATCGTCGCCTCGGGCATCATCGTGGTGGCGCTGGCCATGCTCGTGTTCCACCTCATCCTGCGCCGGCTCATCTTCGGCCCCGTGCGTGCGCTCACCGATGTGGCCGAGCGCATCGAGCAGGGGAGCACCACCGCGCGCGCGCAGCTCTCCACGGGCGACGACTTCGAGCGACTGTCGAGGGCCTTCGACGGCATGCTCGACCGCCTGGAGGAGGGACAGCGCCAGCTTCGTGCCGTGAACGAGAGCCTCGACCTCAAGATCGGCGAGCTCGCCGAGACCAATGTGGGCCTGTTCGAGTCGAACCGCCTCAAGAGCGAGTTCCTCGCCAACGTCTCCCACGAGCTGCGCACGCCGCTCAACTCGATCATCGGCTTCGCCGAGTTGCTGGACGAGATCGCGCGCGCCGATCCGAGCGCCGATCCCAAGCGGCGGCGCTACATCTCCAACATCCTGCACAGCGGCCGCAATCTGCTGGAGATGATCAACGAACTGCTGCAGATGGCCAAGATCGAGGCGGGCCGGCTCGAGGTGACGATCGGCCCCGCGAGCGTGCGGGATGTGGTCGAGGGGCTCGCCGCCATCATGCGCCCGCAGTCGCTCGCCAGGCGCATCTCCGTCGAGACGGACATCGAGGACGACCTGCCCGGCGTCGAGAGCGACGCGGGCAAGCTGCAGCAGATCCTGTTCAACTTCGTGTCCAACGCGATCAAGTTCTCTCCCGAGGACACCCGCGTCGTGATCTCCGCGCGCCGCAGCGTGCGCCGCGACGGCACCGCCTGCGTGACCGCGAGCGTGACCGACCAGGGCCCGGGCATCCCGCTCGACATGCAGGACACCATCTTCGAGAAGTTCCGCCAGGTCGATGCAAGCCACACGCGCGCGCACTCGGGCACCGGCCTCGGCCTCGCCATCTGCCGCGAGCTGGCGGAGCGTCTCGGCGCGAGCGTCATGCTGCACTCGGTCCCCGGCGCGGGCGCGACCTTCTCGGTCGAGGTGCCCATCGAGTTCCAGGGCAAGCAGCTCGAGGCGCTCATGCCCCAGGCTTCCGCCGAGTGAGTCACGGCTTCCGCCGAGTGAACCCAGGCTTCCGCCGAGTGAACCCCGGCTTCCGCGGTGTGAGTCACGGCTTCCGCCGAGTGAACCCCGGCTTCCGCCGAGTGAGTCACGGCTTCCGCCGAGCGAGTCA
>CAIOCH010000482.1 GCA_903856525.1 uncultured bacterium
CGCCCGAGTCGGTGTTCCACATGTCGGCGAAGTAGAAGTGTCCGCTGAGCTCGCCGCCGATCACGCCGCGTGACTCGGCGAGCTTCGCCTTCATGAACACGTGGCCGACGCGGCTCTCGACCGGCACGCCGCCGTGCTCGCGGATGATCTCGGGAACGCTGCGCGAGCTGCGGAGGTCGTAGATCACGGCGGTTCCGGGCTTCTTGGCCAGCGCGTCCTGGCACATCCACGCGAGCAGCAGGTCGCATCCGATCGGTGCACCCTTCTCGTCGAGCACGATGCAGCGGTCGGCGTCGCCGTCGAAGCAGAAGCCGGCGTCGAAGCCGCCCTTCGCCATCACGGACTGGAGGTCGCGCAGGTTCGACTCGACCAGCGGATTGGGCTCGTGCACGAACTCGCCCGAACTGTTGTCGAAGTGGAGCTTCTCGATCACGAGGCCCTTGATGCCATCGAAGACCTTGGGCAGCATCGTGCCCGCCATGCCGTTCGAGGCGTCGACGGCGATGCGCAGCGTGCGCTCCCCCGAGAGGACGCGCGGGTCGATGAACGATCGCAGATGTGTGCGGTAGGCGTCCCACAGGTCGCGCGTGTCGGCGATGCCGTGCTTCGGCTCGATCTTCTCGCTCTCGACGAGCGCCGCGAGGTGCTGGATGTCGGCGAGCCCCGTGGATTGGCCAACGGGCTTGGCGTGGCGCTTGGAGATCTTGAAGCCGTTGTAGTTGGACGGATTGTGCGACGCGGTGACCTGCACGCCCCCCGCGGTGCCGAGGTGGTTGATGGCGAAGTAGACGAACGGGGTGTCGACGAGCCCGAGGTCGATGACGCCGGCGCCAGCATCGCGCATCCCCTGCCGCAGGTGCTCGCTGAGCGAGGGCGAGCTGGTGCGCATGTCGCGGCCCACGCAGATGGTGCGCGACATGGGGTCGATGGCGCCATCGGCCTCGGCCTGCGCGAGGAGGTACTGCGCGGTGGCGTAGCCAACCTGCCAGGCGATGCGCTCGTTGAGCGGCTTGGGGTAGGTGGCGCGGACGTCGTAGGCCTTAAAGACTTTGGCGAGCATGGGTGGAGACAATATCGGACGGGCAGGCCGCATGGCTTTCCTGATCGCGGTTTCAGCCCCCTGCAACGCAAGCCGAGATTGGTTAGACTCTTCGATTCTCCCGTCCGCGGCGTTCGCGGCGGGTCCACGCCGCGCACCTGTGGCCGCGCGGATGTTTCGTCAGGGCGGTTCGCCGCCACCCACAAGCGCCCTCATGCGGGCGGGTCGCCACACCCGCTGCGCCGGTGTCGCTGGAGAGCAACAGACATGGCTTCTCTCGTTCAGGAACTCATCGAGGCAGGCATCCACTTCGGTCAGCGTCGCAGCAACTGGAACCCGAAGATGGCGCCGTACATCCACGGCGTCCGCAACCAGATCCACATTCTCGACGTGCGCGAGTCGATCAAGGGCCTGCTCCTCGCCAAGCGCTTCCTCGAGAAGTGCGTGGGCGACGGCAGGGACGTGTGCTTCGTCGGCACCAAGCGCCAGGCCCGCGGCGCCATCGAGCAGTACGCGGCCGAGGTCGGCATGCCGTTCGTCACCGAGCGCTGGCTCGGTGGCACGCTGACGAACTTCCGCACCATCCGCGAGCGCCTCAAGCGCCTCGAGGAGCTCGACCGCCTCGTGGAGAGCGGCGAGATGAAGAACTACTCGAAGAAGATGGAATCGCAGCTGATGCGCGAGCGCAAGAAGATCCAGCGCAACCTCGGCGGCGTGCGCACGATGACCAAGCTGCCCGGCGCGCTGGTCCTCGTGGACACGAACCGCGAGAAGAACGCGCTCCTCGAGGCGAAGTCGCTCGGCATCCCGACGGTGTGCCTCGTGGACACTGACGGCGATCCCGACCTCGTCAACATTCCGATCCCGGGCAACGACGACTCGATGCGCACCATCGACATCGTGATCCGCGAGCTCTGCGACTCGGTGAAGAAGGGCAAGGAAGGCCGCTCGACCTCGGCGGGCGAGAGCCCGATGGGCGATGGTGGCCGTGGCGAGGGCCGCGGCGAAGGCCGTGGTGAGGGTCGTGGCGATGGCCGCGGCGACGGCATGCGCCGCCGCTCGAGCCGCAGCCGCTTCCGCGCCGACGGCGGCGACGCCGTGGCGACGACCGACGCGCCTCAGGGCGCGTGATCGACGCATCGGTCCCCACCAGTCCCTGCAATACGAACGAGTGACTCCCGACAGCGACACCTGAGAGAGCACCAGAGAGAGACACCAGACATGAGCACTGTGAATATCAGCCCCAAGGACGTGATGAAGCTCCGTGACCGCACGGGTCTCGGCATGGGCGAGTGCAAGAGCGCGCTCGTCGAGGCGAACGGCGACATGGATGCGGCTGAGAAGATCATCCGCGAGAAGATGAAGGGCAAGATGGATGCGCGCACCGACCGCGCCGCCGGCGAGGGTTGCGTGTCCGTCGCCATGGGCGGCGGCAAGGCCGCGATCGTCGAGCTCCGCTCGGAGACCGACTTCACTTCGCGCAACGAGGAGTTCCGCGCGATGGCGGCGAAGGTCGCCGAGCTCGCGCTCGGCCATGCCGCCGGCGCGGTGACGGCCGACAAGGCCATCACCGACACCGTCGACGTGGTGCGCCTGAAGACCGGCGAGAACATCTCGTTCGCGCGCGGCACCGTCCTTGCGGGCGGGTCGTTCGCGTCGTATGTCCACCACGACGGCAAGCTCGGCGTGCTCCTCCAGTTCGAGGGCGGCGAGATGCCGGCCGACATCGGCACGGGCATCTGCCAGCACATCGCGGCCGCGGTACCGACCCCGGCGGCGATCGACGCCGACGGCCTCGACCAGGCCGTCGTCGCGGCCAAGCGCGCGGAGGCCGTGGCCGAGGCGCAGGCCTCGGGCAAGCCGGCACAGATCGCCGAGAAGATGGCGGAAGGCAAGATGCGCAAGTTCTTCGAGGAGGTCACCCTCCTCGGACAGGCGTACGTGCGCGACGACAAGATGCAGGTCGGCCAGATCGTGCCGAAGGGCGTCAAGCTCGTGAAGTTCGTGCGCGTGCGTCTCGGCCAGGACTGAGCCGGAAACGCATCCATCGCAGCAACACTCCCGAGGGGGAGGCCGCAGGGCCTCCCCCTCTCTCCTTTTCCGCAGTCCTCCGGCCGGTGCCTGGCACGTGTCGTGCACCGACTGGCACTGACTGGCACGTGTCGGGCACCTGTCGGACACTCGGGATATCACCCCTGCTGCGGGGATCAACGGGCAACTCGAAGGAACTCAGCTTCATGGGGGCTCCACCGGCAGGTGTCGCTTGGTGCACGACAGTGCACGACACGTGCCAGTCACCGGGCTGGGTCACCGGGCTGGTCGCCGGGCAGGATTGGCAGTCGCGGGGCTGGATTGCCGACATAGCCGACATGCGCGTCAGCGTTCTCATCGTCGGGTATCGCAACCGAGGACATCTCGAGGCCTGCATCGGCGGTGCGCTTGCGTCGCTTGGCGGGCTGGATGCCGAGGTGCTCTTCATCGACTGCTCGAATGACGGCAGCAGCGAGTTCGTGCGCGAGCGGTTCCCATCGGTCCGCGTGTTGCCGCACGCGGGCAATCTCGGATTCGGCCGCGGCAACAACCATCTCGCCCGCGAAGCACGCGGCGAGTACATCCTCCTGCTCAATCCCGACACGATCCCGCGGAGCGACGAGATCGCCCGACTCGTGGCCTTCGCCGACGCGCACCCGCGCGCGGGCGCCTGCGGTGGACGGTGCGTGTTTCCGTCGGGCGCCCCCGATCTCGGCTCGCACCAGCCCATGCTCGATGTCCCAGGCATGGTGCTCGCCGCAGTCGGACTCGCGTCGCTCCGCAGCGGCGCCCTGCCGCTCGCTGCCGGCGCGCCGCAACGCGTCGAGGTCATCTCGGGCGCCTTCATGCTCGTGCGCCGTGCGCTCTGGGAGCGGCTCGGCGGCTTCGACGAGCTCTTCTTCATGTACACCGAGGAGGTCGACCTCTGCCGCCGCATCGCGGATGCGGGATGCGAACTGTGGGCCGACCCCTCCATCGTGATGATTCACGACGCCGGCAGCGGCGATCCCGACAACCCGCGCAAGCGGCTGCAGCTGCTGCGCGGGAACGCGACGTTCTTCCGCAAGCACTCGGGGCCCCTTGCGGCGACCATCGGCTGCACCGCCATGCTCGTCAACGAGGCTGCCCGCCTGCTCTACGCGCGCACGCTGCTCCGGCTGCTCAAGCCCGCACGTGCACGCACCCTTGGCGACCGCTGCGCCCACGCCGTGCGCAACCGCGCGGAGTGGTGGATGGGTTGGCCGCCCGGGATGCGGTTCGAGTAGCGACGCGGTGATCCCCCGCGGAGATCAGGCGATGTCCGCGATGAAGAACCGATGCCACGGGAGCTCAC
>CAIOCH010000483.1 GCA_903856525.1 uncultured bacterium
CGTGCAGGCGGCGCGCGCGGCCACCAAGGGCACGGCGTTCCCCGCCGACACCGACTGGCAGCGCGAGTTCGAGTCGCAGTTTCCGTACGACGAGACCGAGGACCAGATCACCGCGATCGCCGCGACCAAGCGCGACATGGAGCGCGCCCGGCCGATGGACCGCCTCGTCTGCGGCGACGTCGGCTTCGGCAAGACCGAGGTGGCCATCCGCGCCGCGTTCAAGGCGGTCGACGCGGGCGCGCAGGTGGCCGTGCTCGTGCCCACGACGGTCCTCTGCGAGCAGCACGAGCGCAGCTTCCGCGACCGATTCCGCGGGTATCCCTTCCGCGTCGAGAGCGTGAGCCGCTTCAAGACGGACGCCGAGCAGCGCGCCACGCTCGACGCCCTCGCCGCAGGCAAGGTCGACGTCATCATCGGCACGCACCGCCTGCTCTCGAAGGATGTGCAGTTCAAGAACCTCGGCCTCGTGGTCGTCGACGAGGAGCAGCGCTTCGGCGTGGAGCACAAGCAGCGGCTGCTCGAGTTCCGGGTGACGGCGGACGTGCTCACCCTGTCGGCGACGCCCATCCCGCGCACGCTGCACATGGCCATGCTCGGCCTCCGCGACATCAGCTCGCTGACGACCGCACCCGCCGACCGCCGCGCGATCGTGACCGAGGTCATCCCCTTCAATCAGCGGCGCATCCAGCAGGCGATCCTGCGCGAGCTCGCGCGCGAGGGGCAGGTGTTCTTCGTGCACAACCGGATCAGCGACCTGTTCAGCGTGGCCGACGACCTGCAGCAGCTCGCGCCGGGCGCACGCATCGCGGTCGGGCACGGCCAGATGTCGCCCAAGGAACTCGAGGACGCCATGCTGCGCTTCATGCGCCGCGACGCCGACATCCTCGTATCGACGACCATCATCGAGTCGGGCATCGACATCCCGACCGCCAACACGATGATCATCAACAACGCGCATATGTTCGGTCTGGCCGAGCTGCACCAGCTGCGCGGCCGCGTGGGCCGCTGGAAGCACCGCGCGTACTGCTACCTCGTGCTCCCCAAGGACCGCCCCGTGCGCGATGAGGCGATGAAGCGCCTGCACGCGGTGGAGGAGTTCTCCATGCTCGGCGCCGGCTTCCGCATCGCCATGCGCGACCTCGAGCTGCGCGGCGCGGGCAACCTGCTGGGCGAGGAGCAGAGCGGTCACATCGCCGCCGTGGGCTACGAGATGTACTGCCAGCTGCTCGAGCAGGCTGTGGCGGGGCTGCGCAACGAGGTCAAGGTGTCGCCGCTCGACACCATCGTGGACATCGGGCTCGCGGGCAGCGTGCCCAAGGGCTGGATCCCAAGCGACGCACGCCGCATGGAGGCGTATCGCCGCATCGGGCAGGCCGACACGCTCGAGGCGCTGCAGAAGGTGGTGGCCGATCTCGAGAGCGCCTACGGCGAGGCGCCCGCCGCCACCAAGACGCTGTTCGAACTCGCCGACCTGCGCCTGCGCGCCGCCACGCTCGGCATCCGCTCCATTGCGCGCGCCGAGCCCGATGTCGTGTTGCGTACGTCGCGCCCCCGCGAACTCGAGCGATTGCTCGCGGGCGTGCAGGGCGTGGTGCGCGTGGTGGGGCAGCCTGACGGCTCGGGGCTGACGGACGTCTACCTGCGTCCGCCCAAGGCATTCCTCGAGCCCAAGTCGCTCGCGGCAGTGCTTCGGAAGCGGCTCGCGGTTTGAGGCTTTTCCCTGCCCCACAGGGGCTTCACTTCTCGTTAGCATCCGCCCCGCGCGTCTCGGGAGGTCTGCGGACAGCGCCGGGCGGCAACGCTGGCCACGCCTTGCGCGGACAGTGGCGCCCTCCGGACCTCGGGATCGTGATAGACCGTCAGTCTCCCTGCTCGCCGCACGTCAGTTTCCACGGATGGAACCCATGCCCACCAGCACCGCCACTCGCCGCGAAGTCCTGCCGCAGACGCGCCGCTCCCTCACCCACAAGTTCGCCATCAACGGCCACGAGGGCTACCTCACGATCGGCCTGTTCGAGGACGGCCGTCCGGGTGAGATCTTCATCAAGATGTCCAAGGAAGGCTCGACGCTCTCGGGCCTGATCCAGGGCTTCTGCCGCGCCTTCAGCCTGTGCCTCCAGCACGGCCTTCCGCTCCACGATGCCTGTGACCGCTTCAAGGGCATGCGCTTCGAGCCGATGGGCGGAACCTCCAACCCCGATATCCCCGAGTGCTCCAGCATCCTCGACTACGTCGCGCGCTACCTCGACCGCGAGCATGGGAACTGAGGGGGGTTGGAGCGGTCGCGGCTGCGGGCGCTCCCTCTGGTGAGGATGGGAGTGGGGGGGGTGTGGTGCA
>CAIOCH010000484.1 GCA_903856525.1 uncultured bacterium
GGAGCCACTGCTCGCCGAGATCAGGGCGCCCACACTCGTCCTCTACGGCTCCGAGGACCAGCTCACCGATCCCTCGATGCTGTCGGTGTGGCGCACGGGACTGCCTGACTTCCGCGGCGAGGTCTTCGTCGGCGCGGGGCATGTGCTGCTCTACGACCGGCCCCGCGAGGTGGCGGAACGCATGCGCGCCTTCCTGCGCTGAGCACCCTCAGTCGACGATCTGCCGCGCCAGGCGTTCCACCGACAGGGGGCTCGATCCCTCGGCCTTGTTGTTCACGATCACCCACACGCCCAGCCCCGCCGCGAGTGCGGCGCGCGCCAGCCGAGCCAGTGCATCGCGGCTCGTGTCGTCGGGCTCCACGATGCGGTCGAATGGCGCGTAGAGGTCCTTGGCCTCCTCGTAGCGGTGGTTGGCGCGCAGCATCCAGCGCATGACCAGCGGCCTCGAGGGATCGAGCGCAAGTTCGCGCGACTGCTCCTCCACACCGGGCATGGTCGGGTGCACGGTCAGGCACGGCGCCACGCCGGCCTCCGCGAGCAGTTCGCCGAGCAGGGGGCCAACGAGTGCGCGGTTGCGCACCTCGACGGCATAGAGCGGCCCGCGCGGCAGCGCCTGCAGGAATCCGCGCAGCCGTTCCAGAAACCCCCGCACCGCCACTGCGCCCGCCAGCTGCATCGGCGGAAACTGAAACAGGATCGGTCCTGCCCTCTCGCCCAGTCCCTCGATCACCGGCCGCACGCACTCGGTCTCCGCCACCCGCGCGTCGAGAAACGCGCCGCCCCCGTGCACCGGCTCGGGATCCACCACCGCGCGCCAGGCCTTCACGAGAAAGCGAAAGTCCTCGGGGACCTGCGCCGCCAGCCGAGCGAACTCCTGCGTTGGCGCGGGCCGGTAGTAGGTCTTGTCGACGCCCACGCTGCGGAACAGCGGATGCCGCGCATAGGCAAGGAGCCCAGTGCGCGCGAGCGTCTGCTCGCTCAGATCGCGGTCGTAGACCAGTTGGCCCCACCCGGGAAAGCTCCAGCTGGAGGTTCCCAGGCGAAGGGCTGCGGGAAGCCGCTGCCCCAGCGCGCGCAGGTCCGCCGAGGCCGGCGTCGACTGCGCCGGGCCACGCGAAGACGACCGTGCGGTTGGCGCGGGATCGTCTCCGTCCGATCCAAACAGCGGGAGCGTGTATGGGTCGCGATGCACCACGGAGGCAAGGTACCCCCACGGGACCGCCTCGTCGGCCGCTCGTCTTTGAAGACCGAAATCACGGCGGAAGCCCCGATACCCGAGTGACGGCTGCAACAAACGGCGGTGCGGGTCGTACATCCGCCCTCATCCATCATGCCTCCCGCGACTTCCACACGGCCCGGCCAGCCGATCTCGGTGCTCGACTCCTCGTCCATCTTCGCCGACATCGTGCCCACGCTCGAGAGGCTGCGGTCCGCGGTCCGCGTGGCGCTCGACACGCGCCCCAAAGCGCGCATCGGTGCCCGCGCCTGTGCCCGTGAATTCGGGTTCGACAAGTCGATCGGCTGGAAGGTCTTCCAGATCGGCTACACCGAAGACTTCGTGTCGGTGCTGTCCGCCATGCCCGGTGCGCGTGGTTGGGAGATCGTGCTGGGCAAGTTCGCAGCCGCGGGCGTGGCGGAGCGCACCGTGTCCGAGCTCCGCGTCATCCTCGCCGAACTCGAGAAGCAACTCGCAGGCCGACGCATCGACCGCAGCACCCTCTCCGGGATGGCCGCCGCCTCCGTGGAGAGCGACGACAGCCGACGCCAGATCCTGCGCATCCGCAGGCAGGCCAGCGACGCGATGGCCGTCATCTACGGCGTCTACGCGCGCGCCCGCGTCGGTGCCTACATCTGCATGCCGTCGCGTACCGCCGGTGCGGGCACGGGCATGGTCGACCTCGCTGCGTGCACCGTGATCGAGGGGCTCGAGCGCCGCCGCCCCGGCGCCCCTTGGATGCTCTTCGATCCCATCTGGAGCTACGACGGCACCGGAAGCCGCATCCGCCCGAGTGGCGGCGGGCTCGCCGAGGGCGGGGGCGTGCTCATTCCCGAGCTCTCCTCGCCCGGGATCTCCCGCGACGAGATCGCCGCGCGCGACGACCGCCCGTCGTCCTACGAGTTCCTCACCCGCGCCCCGCAGCGCCAGGGACCGCTCAACGTCTGCTTCGGCGAGTACGCCGAGGCCGTCGGCCCTGCGTTCAAGCAGGGCGCTGAGAAGGTCGCAGAGCTCTCGCTGCCCCTCTCGGTGCCAACCCCGACGAGCGTGCTCGACGTCCTCATGCACCGTGACCTGCCGCGCACTGGCGACCTGCACGCCGAGCTCTACGCGAGCGGCGTTGCCGTGGGTGCCAACCCCCGCTCGCGCGATCGACTGCGTCTGCCGCTCGAGGCGCGTGTGGGCACGCCCGCGTCGCTGCACATCGCCGACATCGGCCCCGAAGCCAACGAGTCCTACGCCGAGGCTTGCCGCCGCGGCGCCGCGCGGTTTGGCTTCGATCTCTCCGAATTCGAGTGCCACCGCGTCGTCGTGCCGCACCCGCCTGTCCCGTGCACGGTCACGATGTGGTGGGAGCTGGCGGGTGTTTGAGCGGTCGCGGCGTGTCTGAGCGGTCGCAGCGTGTCTGAGCGGTCGCGGCGTGTCTGAGCGGTCGCAGCTGCGGCTGCTCCCTTTGGTGGGGATGTGGTGGGGATGTGGTGGGGCTCGGGCGGTGGCGACGGAGGCCGCTCGCTCTGGTGGGGATGGGCGGGTGCTTGGGAGCTGGGGTGTTGGGCGAAAAGCAACCGACCGCCGCGGGATGCGGCGGTCGGTGGGGTCTCTGATGTGGGGTTCGCTCAGTCCTCGCGCTTGGCCTTGGGGGCATCGCTCATGGGCAGCTTCTCGAGCACCTTGTCGATCAGGCCGTAGGAGAGCATCTCCTGCGCGGTGAGCCAGTTGTTGCGCTCGCAGTCCTCGGCGATCTTCGACATCGGCTGGCTGGTCGCGTCGGAGTAGATCTTGTAGAGCTGGTCGCGCATGCGCAGGATGTGTCGCGCCTCGATTTCGAGGTCGGTGGCCTGGCCCTCGAGCACGCCGCCGATGAGCGGCTGGTGCATCAGGTTCTCCGCGTTGGGCAGCGCATAGCGCTTGCCCTTGGTGCCGGAGCACGCGATCACCGAGCCCATGCTTGCGGCCTGGCCGATGATGTAGGTGCACACGTCGCAGGGGATGAACTTCATCGTGTCGACGATGCCGAGGCCCGCCGTCACGCTGCCGCCGGGGCTGTTCACGTAGAGCGAGATGTCGGCGCGCGGATCCTCGTTGGCGAGGAAGAGCAGCTGCGCCACCACGAGGTTCGCCATCTGGTCGCCGACGGGTCCGCCGACGAAGATGATGCGGTCGTTGAGGAGGCGCGAGTAGATGTCGTAGGCGCGCTCGCCGCGACCGGTCTTCTCGATGACGATGGGAATGAGTGTCATGGGGATCGTCTCGTTTCTGTAGTCGCGTTGCGGCTTACTTCTTGCTCTTGTCGGGGAACACGGCGACCTCGTCGACGAGGCCGTAGGCCTTCGCCTCGTCGGCGCTGAAGAACTTGTCGCGGTCGGCGTCCTTGGCGATCTTGTCGACGGGCTGGCCCGTGTGGCGCGCCAGGATCTCGTTCAGCGTGCGCTTCATCTTGGTGATGTGCTCCGCCTGGATCTGGATGTCGGTGGTCTGGCCGGTCACTCCGCCGAGCGGCTGGTGGATCATCACCTTCGCGTGCGGCAGGATGTAGCGCTTGCCGGGATGGCCCGCGGCGAGCAGCAGGGCGCCCGCCGAGTAGGCGCGGCCGATGCAGAACGTCGACACATCCGACGAGATGAACTGCATGGTGTCGTACATCGCCAGCATGTCGTCCACCGACCCGCCGGGCGAATTGATGTAGAAGTTGATGTCCTGGCCCTTCTTCTGGTTCTCCAGGTAGAGCATCTGCATCATCACGCGCGCGGCCGAGGCGTAGTTCACCTCGCCGATGAGGAACACGACGCGGTTCTCGAGCAGCAGCTCGTCGATGGTCATCTCGCGGGTGCGCTGGTAGTTCACCGCCGCCAGTACCTCGTGGCGCCGCTCGGGCGGCAGGGTGGCGAGGATGTGCGGCATATGCGCGTCGATGGAGGAAAGCATGCGCGGGGCCTCTCAGGTCTGGAGCGTGCGCTCGGTTTGTGGTTCCCGGGAGCGGGAGACCGTCTGGTTCACCGACTCACCCGGCGCCGGAGGCTGCGGCAGTTCTTGCGCAAGAACGCACTGTCGCCATCCACACAGCGGCGGGATCGTAGCGGTCGATCCTTGATCGGCAACTCGGGGGGAGAACTTCGCAATCGGGTGACAAGATTCTCGACACGCACACCTCGGCATTCGCCTGCGGATTCGTTCGGAGCAGGGAAGGTTGCGAGTCGGGATCACTCGAAGCGCCAGCCGAACTCACTCGGCGCGACGCCGCGCGGCGCCCGTGTCTCGCCTGGATCGTCGTGCTCGCGCGCTGCAGGAAGCCGGAGCGCGATCTCCGTTCCGCTCGATGACGTGGCGACCACCTGGAGTCGCCCGCCGTGACGCTCCGCGATCTTGCGCGCGACGGCGAGGCCGAGCCCCGTGCCGCGCTGACCCTTCGAGGAGACGAATGGCTCGAACAACCTCGGCCGGATGGCTTCGGGGATCCCGGCGCCGTTGTCGCGCACGGTCACCACCACCTCGTCGGAGTCGGCATCCAGCCGCGAGCCGATCGACACCATCCCGATGCGCTCGGGCGCCGCCTCGATCGCATTGAGGACGAGGTTGGTGACCGCCTGGTGCACCGCGGGCGCATCGATGGGCGCCATCGGCAGGCCCGGATCCAGTTCGGCGATCACCCCGACCGACCGCCGCCCTGCGGCCGGCGCCAGAAGGTCGCGCACCTCGCGCAGCAGTTCGTTCAGATCGCATGGCTCCGGTTCGAGCGGACGGTCCTTCGCCCAGGCCAGCATGTTGAGCACGAGCGCATGGATGCGGTCGAGGTTCCGCTGCAGGACCGGCCAGCCCTCCTGGGCCCGCGGGAGTTCCCCCCGTGCCAGCGCGAGATCGACCGCATCGGCGCCAAAGCGCAGACCCTGGAGGATGTTCTTGATCGAGTGGCTCAGGCTCGCGACCGTCTCGCCGATGAGCGCCAGCCGCTCCTGCGAGGAGTGCGCCTCCCGGTGCCCGCGGGCCGCGAGCGCCAGCGTGGTGACCTCGGCGGCGCGCGCCGCAGTCGCGACCTCGCGCTCGCTCGGCACCGACAGGTCGACCCGCTGCAGGGCGAAGGCGCCCCGCACGCCCCCGGGTGCGCCGAACGGAACGATGAGCGTGAGCGCGCCATCGCTGGCCGCGAGGATCTCACCGTCGATGATGCTGCGGCGCACGAGCGCCAGCGGTACCTCGGGCAACGGGCCGCTCGCGTGCGAGGGCGCCACGAAGTCGTCGAGCTTGGCGTCGGTGGCGCGGAGGGCCGTGCAGTTGCAGCCCAGCCGCAGGCCGATCGTGCGTGCGCACTCGGCCAGCAGCGTGTCCCCATCGATCGGTTCCGCGGCGCGCGAGAGCAGCGCGAGCGCCACCGCAGCCTCGACGCCGTGGTGGCCTGGGCCCGCTTCACGGATGCGGCGGGCCGCGGCCTCGCCCGCGTCGACGGGCCGTGGCGGGGCGCGGCCCTCGGCCACGAGGAGGAACTCGCTGTCGCCGCAGCGCACGCGGTCGCCGGCGTCCACCCGCACCGCTCCCGAGATCCGCACCCCGTTCACGAACGTCCCGTGACGGCTGCCGAGGTCGCGCAGCGTCCACGCGCCGGCGTCGGGCGTGAGCTCGGCGTGACGCCGGCTGATCGACGCATCGGTCAGGTCGAGCGCTTCCGACGAGCGTCCCACGAGTTGCGGCTCGCGGTCCGGCAGCGGAAACGCCCGGCCTCGGTCGGGACCTCGCACGACGACGAGCGACAGCATGGGCGCATCGTACGGCCGCCCGTCCTACCATGCGCCGCGCCCATGGCCGAGCCGCTCAACCCCTCCATGCGATTCGTGATCCTGCACGGCAAGGACTCGTATCTCATCGTCGAGCGGCTCCGGCGCTTCCAGGCCGCCCTCGGCGCCCAGTTCGGCGAGGTCTCGCGCTTCGACTTCGACGGTGCCTCGGCGCGTGTCGTGGACGTGCTCGACGAACTCCGCACCTTCGGGCTGCTGGCCACGCACAAGCTCGTGGTCATCGACAAGGCCGACCAGTTCGTGGGCAACGAGGACGCCCGTCGGGCACTTGAGCGCTATGCCGAGAACCCCATGCAGGAGGCGACGCTCGTCCTGCGCGCCGAGTCGTGGCGCCCGGGCAACCTCGACAAGCTCGTGGCCAAGGTGGGCGCCGTGCTCAAGTGCGATCCCCCCGATGTGGGCGATGCCAAGGCCTGGTGCGGCCAGCGCGGGCAGAAGCAGTACGGGATCGAGGTGGCTCCCGCCGCGGCCGATGCCCTCGTGGAGCGCGTGGGCAACGACCTCGCCCGCCTCGACAGCGAGCTCGCCAAGTTCGCCGCGTACCTCGCCAGCGAGCCCGAGGGCCGCCGCACCGTCACGAAGGACCTCGTGACGACGCTCACGGGGCAGACGCGCGAGGAGGCGGCCTGGGAGGTGCAGGAGTCGCTGCTCGCAGGCAAGCCCGCAGCCGCGGTGCGCAAGGTGCGCGAACTCATCGAGATCTCCCAGGCGCCCGAGCAGCTCATCCTCTGGTCGATCGTCGATCTCGCGCGCAAGCTGCACGATGCGTCGCGGCTCCTCGCCGACGGTGCACCCGAAGGCGTCGTTGCCAAGCAGGTGAAGTTGTGGGGGCCATCGATGGCGCCCACGCTGCGCGCCGCGAAGAGCTTGGGGCCAGCGCGTTCGGCACGGCTTTTCCGCGAGGCCATCGACCTCGATCGCCGCTCCAAGTCGGGGTTGGCGGGCGAGTTGCCGCGCACACTCGAGGCCTTCGCCTCGGGGATGAGCCGCACCCTTGGCGGACCCGCGCCGAGGCGTTGACCCCGATCGCGGGGCGGCACCGCCACAGTTACGGAACCTCTTTTTTGCGGAACCTCGGGGCCACGCTCCGATGAAACGTTCCGAATTGAAAGCCGCCGCTGCCGAAGTGTCTTGTCACGGCACGGCACCAGCGCGTCCGACATGCGCCCCAAGGATGGGCCCGCAGAGACGCGTTTGGTCAGGACGACCGCCTTCACCCGAAGAGGAGCTTCGCATGGACAAGCCTGTTCGAATGGATTCCCGCCACGCCTTCCGCAAGAGCCGCGAGGAGCGCCCCGTGCACCCCTGCACGCGAGACTTCGTGTTCTCGCTCGCCACCTGCGGTTCGCTCGTCGTGCTCGGCAGCTGGTCGCTGACCGCCGTCGGATGCGCAGCGGGCACCAAGACCAACGAGCAGCGCATCTCGCAGCGCCGCAACCTGAATCCCGCGACTACGCAGCAGATCGCGGCCAAGGAAGCCGCGAAGAACGCCGCGCAGGGCGTCAAGAACACCACAAACTCGGGCCAGCCCGTCGCAACGCTCACGCAGGAGTCGGGCATCGTTGGTGCGATCGTCGGCACGGTCAATGACGACTACACCACGCTCGCCGACATGTCGTCGCACAAGAACGGTGTCAAGACCACGACGGCTGCGGGCCTGACCGAGGAGAAGCTCACCCCGGGCACCCCGGCGACGTCGCGGCTCATGACCACCAACGTGGCACCGCGCACCAAGGCGTATCTCCCGAACGGAACGCCGGCGCTGCTCGCGTCGTTCGTCAATCCGTCGTTCATCCAGCCGCCGACCACCCCGGCGCTCAAGGGCAGCGGCGAGACGTGGACCGATGTCACCAACGCCTTCGCGCACAACAACGCGTCGAGCCAGACGGTCACCCGCAACCCGGGCTGGACCGGCACCGGCCGGCCGCCGAACGCGATGCTGACCTCGACCGGCAGCCCGTACGGAAACGGACCCGCGCCGAACAACACCAACGGTGGCACCAACGGCAACACTGGCTGGACCAACAACAACGGCGCCGCCGCCAACAGCGCGCTGACCGTCAACACCGGCGGCAACGGCACCACCGACACCATGGCGCTCTCCCGCCAGCTTGCGAACGCGTTCGCGCAGGCCAGCCAGGGAAGCATGGACCCGCTGCAGGTGTGGTTCATCTACGCCTCGCTCGCGGTCTCGAACCCCGAGATCACCCTGCCCGAGGGCTGGGGCAACGACCTGCTCCCCGCCGAGCGCGACCGCGTGACCGCTGCGTTCGCTGGCTTCTCCGCCCTTGGCCGCGCGTTCCGCGACGGCGCCACCTCTGTGGATCCCGCCACCCGCTCGGCGCTGGTCGCCGCGCTCACCGGCGAGCCGCAGCTCACCATCCCCAAGGTCGATCTCTGCACCAAGGTCACGGGCTACGGCGACTACGCACCGCTGCAGCGCCGCAGCTTCCTCGCGGGTTCCTCGAACCGCGTGATCGTGTACAGCGAGCTCGACGGCTTCCGCAGCCAGCTCGAAAACGGCAAGTGGACGACCCGCCTCGCCACCCGCGTGTCGATCGTTCCCGCCAGCACTGCGGGCAACTCGAACGGCAACTCGAACGGCAACTCGAACTTCGTCGCCTGGAGCCGCACGCCCGAGTGGACCGAGGTGACCGACACCTCCAACTCGCCGCGTTCCGAGTTCTTCCTGGGCGAGATCATCCCCATCGCCAGCAACCTCAGCGCGGGCAACTACAACGTGCGCGTCGAGGTCAAGGATCTCGTGACCGGTGCCATCACCTCGCAGATCCTCCCCATCGAGGTGCTCGACGAGCGCGCCTTCGCCGCAGTCAGCGACTGATCCACGGCGCCCGCCGCCGAATCCGAATCCGCACGCCCTGCGCGTGCCTCCAGCAAAGCCGCACGATCCGAGCCGTGATATGCTCGGGTCGTGCGGCTTCTTCAACGGA
>CAIOCH010000485.1 GCA_903856525.1 uncultured bacterium
GTGCCGCCGTTGATGTTCAGGACGTTCACCGAAATCCCTCCATTCCAGCCAAACGAGTGCGCCCCCCCGTACAAATCACCCGCCACATTGGTGTAATTCAAGGTCGCCCCGCTGTTCACCGTGACCGTGCCGCGGATGGTGGCGGCACCGCGCGCCGGCACACGTGCGTCGCCGCTGCTCACGGCGTCCTCCGAAACCAGTCCGTCGATCATGAGTGAGGGCAGCGCCGAGGCACGGCGTGGAATCTCGGGAACAGGCGCCGCCGGAACGTGGATCGCATCGGGCACGAGGCAGAGCTTCTCGGCGAGGGCGGCGTCGGCATCGTCCTCGTCGGAGGCGAACGACCCCCGACGGACCTCCACGCAGCCGTGCACGCTGGCGCCCGAGGCGAGCGTCACACCCGCTCCGTTGCCGCGCACCGTGCCGTAGCGCACGGGCTCGGCCAGCACCGCCAGCGGCGACTTCTGCCACGGGCCCACGTGCGCCTCGCCCTCGACCGCCACCGAGGTCGTTCCCAGCAGCGCGAACTCCGAACAGTCGAGGTCGGCGTGCATCGGAGCGTCGTGCGCGGGAGCGCGGCCGACCGCCCGCGCGGTCTGCGTCGATCCGGCGTACTCGCTGTGCACCACGATCTCGATGGCCGCGGAGCCCGCGGTCGCGGGCGCGCCCGTCTCGACGTCACGCACCTCGGCGCGCACCGTGGCGCCGTTCACCTGCATGCCGTCGAAGAGCACGGCACCCTGCATGCCATCGAATCCGCCCTCGCCGGCCAGCATGGAGGTGGCGAGATCGACGCCACTCGCGGCCGCCGCGCGTGCCCGCGCCACCTTGGCGAGGTTGTCGCTCGTTGCCACGGTTGCATCGCGCGTGGTGGCGATCGATAGCCCCAGGAGCGTCGCCACCGACACCGCCACCAGGGCGAGCACGACAGCCACTCCGCGGCGGCGACGAATCGGTCGTCCGGTCGATGCGGGAGCAAGATTCGATCCGGTGAGGGCATGGGCGCGCCGAACGGAAGGCGACTGGATCATCGAAGCGGCTCCTCCGCATGGGCGGGCGTGATGACGACACCCGAGGTGGTGCCCGCGGCGCCGACCTCGAGGACAACGGCATGGCGCGACTCCGCGGCGCGGAACGCAGCGGATTCGAGCCCTTCGGCAAGCACGCGCACGCGGAGGATCCCCGCCTCGCGCGCCGAGGCGACGGCGGCGAGGAAGTTGTCGCGTGCAGCGAATTCGGTCTCGAGCGAGCGGTCGGCGGTCAGTGCCGCGTCGTCGACGGTCTCGAGCAGGAGCTCGCCCCGCGCCGCATCCACGCGCAGACAACCGAGCTCGCTCAGGTGCACCGTGCGGCTGGGCACTCGGTCGGAGAGCCACAGGACCGCCTGGTCCTTGTCGGCGGCGAGCACGGTGCGAAAGTCGGGAGCCAGCGCGCCCAGTCGGCGCACGGCGAGGGTCGCCTCGAGGGCGGGGTCGGACACGCGGGCACGCGCATCGCTTCCCGATGCGAATGCGCCCAGGAAGGTCACGATGCCGGCGCCCACGACGCCGAGCAGTCCGACCGCCAGCATCACCTCGAGCAGGGTGAAGCCGCGACGGTGGGGTCTGGCCGGTGCGGGCATCACGGTGCACCCTCCGCCGCAGCGGTGGGCACGATGCGCTCGAGCGACACCAGCGTGCGTCCCTCGGGGTCGTGGATCTCGGCGACTACCCGCACCACAGGCACGCGGGCGCGCGCGCCGTTTCCGTGGGAGAGCGAGATCTCCTCGCGCACTTCACGGACCCGTGCGGTGCAGCCGCCCAGCGCCTCCGCCGACGAGCTGACGTCGAGTGGTTCGTCCTCGCGCGCCGCGGAGCGCTCTGCCTTCACGGCATCGGCCGCTTCCGACAGGATCCTCTCCGCCTCCACCGCCGCCAGCGCCTGCCGGCGGGCGAACAGGCTCGCGGCATCGCTTCGCGACAGCAGCTCCAGCGCCGCCAGCGCCGCCACCGACAGGATCGCCGAGGCAATGAGCACCTCGATGAAGGTCAGGCCGCGGTGAGCGCGTGGGTGGGGGGTGCGGGGGCACGGGTGGGTCATGGGAAGCCGATGGAAGGTTGTCCGTCGTGGAGTCGGAGCGGGGTGCTCGATGCGGTTGGGCCCGCTGCGGCGCGATCCAAGCGCGCGGTCGGGGTTCAGTCGGGATCACGGTCCTCGTGCATGCGAAGCGCCATCCGTCCGCGGAACGATGCGGGCGGCGGGAAGCAGGTCCGTAAACGGAATCGACAGGGATGCCGCGCCCACGGACGCTCTTCCACCACCGAAGGTCGGAAACGCGGGCATGGCTTTGGAGTCGCACGGACTCCACCCCGCAAAACGGGGTGGCCGCGAGTCGGTCTACGCGGCCTGCGCGGAAGTTCCAGCAAGTCCGCGAGTTGCGGGATCGGCGCGTCTGGGCGACGATGCCCCTCCCCGCATGCCGCGCATCCTCTTCAGGCACATCGTGGCGGACCTGCTCCGCATCATGGTGCTCACCGCGAGTGTCCTCGTCGCGGTGATCGCCTTCGGTGCCGCCATCCGCCCGATCATGCAGAACCTGCTCGGCGCCGAGGATCTCCTCCAGTTCGTGGTGCAGGCGTCGGTGCCGATGCTCCAGTTCGCGCTGCCGTTCGCGGCCGCGTTCGCCGGCACCATCGTCTACGCGCGCCTCACGGCCGAGAACGAGGTGCTCGCCATGTCGGCGGCGGGGCTCTCCTACAAGCGCATCCTGCTGCCGGCTGCGGGGCTCGGTCTCGTCCTGCTCCTGGTCATGGCGGTCCTGGTCGATTCGGCGGTTCCGCGTTTCTGGACTTCCATGCAGCGGCTGCTCACGCGCGACGTGACCCGCCTGTTCGTGGCGGCCGTCGATCGCGGCGAGGCGCTCGTGATCGACCGCACCCAGCTCTACGCCGACGCGGCGGTGGTCACGCCCACCCCGGTCACCGAAGGCGGGCCCGTCACGCGCCTCTCGCTCGCAGGTGTGGCCGCCATCGAACTCGGCAGCGACGGCCGCCCGACCACCGAGTTCACCGCTGAGTTCGCCACGGTCGATGTGTACCGCGAGAACGACAGCGCCTACCTCAAGCTCGTGTTCAAGAACGCCACCGCCTACAGCGAGGGCGACGCGACGCTCGTGTACGTGCCGCAGGCGGAGCCCGAGGCGGTCGATCTGGGCAAGGGCATCCGGCTCAAGCCCAAGGACCTCGACCTCCGCGGACTCCTCGATGTGTGGCGCAACATCGAGCGCTACCACGCCGTGGCGGACCCGCGCGCCCAGGCCATCGCAGCGCTGGCCGCCATCGACCACTGGTCGTGCATCGCGCAGCGCCTCGCGGCGGGCGAACCGCTGCGACTGGTCGACGCCGCCGGCCGCCGCGCCTACGAGGTGCGCAACGCGCGGCTTGACGGCGAGCGCCTCCTGCCGCGGCAGGGCGGTGCGCTCGAACTCGTGGAGCTCGACCGCGGTCCCGCGGCGCGCCGCGTCTCGATCAGCGAGGCCACCTTGCGCCGTGAGGCCGACGTGCGCAATCCCGAGGGGTCCTTCGAGCTCATCGCCTCTTCCGACCATGTCGTGGAGGGTGGCGCGAGCATCAATGGCCGCTGGCCACCCCGCCTTGGAGGCCTGCTGCCGAGCGCCTGCCCAACGCGCGACCGCAGCGCGGCGAGCGTGGCCGAACTCACCGACGAGGCGCGCGCGCTCGGCACCGCGGCGAACGCGGGCGATCCCGTGGGACAGGCCCGCGCCGCCGCCCAGTCCGCATCGGCTGCGATGAACGAGTCGGTGCGCCGCGTGCGCGCCGACATCGTCGCCCGCATCGTGCAGCGCATCAACCAGTCGCTGTGCGCGCCGCTCATGCTCGTCCTCGGCGCGGTGCTCGCGGTAAGGCTGCGCGGCGCCAATCCGCTGCAGGTCTACATGCTGGCCTTCATCCCGTCGATCATCGACATCCTGCTCATCTCGGGCGGCGAGCAGATGCTCAAGGAGGCCACGAGCGTGCTCGGCGTGTTCGTGGCCACCAGCGGCAACATCGGTCTCGCCGTGATGATCGCAATCGCCTATCGGCAGGTGGCGAGGAACTGATGATGCTGCTCGACCGCTGGATCGCCCGCCGCTTCCTCGGCAACTTCGCGCTGATCTTCAGCGTGATGTTCCTGTTCGCGGTGTCAATCGACACCATCCTGCAGCTCGACCAGTACATCGACATGTCGCGCCTCGCCGTCAAGGACGGCCGCTTTCCCTCGCTGTGGGTGGCGCTTCCGGTCGCGATCGTGGACTACCACGGTCCGCGCGTCTTCCAGTTCTTCGCCTACATGGTGGGGCTCTGCTCGGTGGGCGCCGCCGGCTTCACGCTGGCGCAGATGGTGCGCACCCGCGAGGTCGTGGCCATGCTCGCCGCGGGACTCAGCCTCTGGCGCATCGCGCTCCCCATCCTCGGCGTGGCGGTGGCGCTCAACCTCGCGCAGCTCGTCAACGGCGAGATCCTGCTGCCGCGCCTCGCGCCGCTCCTGGTGCGCGACCACTCGTCGATCCTGCAGCGCACGGTGCAGCAGTTCCCGGTCAAGCTCATCGAGGACCGCAACCGGCGCCTCATGCTCGCGGCGAGCTTCGACCCGGCCACGAACACCGCGAGCGGCATGGTCATCCTCGAGCGCGACGAGGCGGGTGCCGCCATCCGCCGCATCGAGGCGGCGCACGGGGTCTGGAACGCCGAGCGCGGCGGTTGGGAACTCGAGCGCGGGACCTTCACGCGCCGTACCACCCGCGATGGCTCCGACGCGCGCGAGGTGCGCATCGCGCCACCCGAGGCGATCGACTTCATCGAGAGCGATGTGGCGCCGCGCGCCATCCTCGCGCGGCGCTTCCGCGGGTTCGCGCAGCTCCTATCGGCGCCGCAGATCAGCGCGCTCGCAAGCGAGGGCGGCATCGACATGCCCACGGCCACGCGGCTCATCGGGCAGCGTTTCTCGGGCGCGTGCGTCAACCTCCTCATGCTCGTGATCAGCCTGCCGTTCTTTCTGGTGCGCGCACCGCAGAAGATGCTTCGGTCGAGCGTGCTCTGCGCCGCCGTCGCCGTGCCGGGCCTCCTCGGCAGCCTGTTCACCATGACCGTGGAGATGCCCGGCATCCCCGCCACGGTGGGGGTCTTCCTTCCTGTGGCACTGCTGCTGCCCGTTGCGGCGTGGCGGGTGGGTGCGCTGCGCAGTTAGGGCGTGCCCCTTGCGCCGCGCGGATCAGCGCGCGCCGCGAGGTGTCGTCACGGCGTCGAACGCGCGATCGAACACCGTCACGCCGTCCATCGAACCGAGCTCGCGCGCGAGCGCGTCCATGAGGAGGCGTTCGCGCGACAGGCGCAGCATGCGCGCGCACTCCGCGCGGGCCTCCTCGGGCGTTGTGCCGTCGGCGGGGCGTTCCTCGAGCACCTCCACGAGGTAGTAGCGCGCGCCGTCGAGCACGGGTGCGCTCGTCTCACCGACCGTGGTTGCGAAGATCGCCGCCCGCAGCGGCTCGGGATAGCTCGGATCGCGGCGGGCGAGCGGCGCCAGCAGCCCTCCGCGCGCGGCGCTCTCGTCGAGCGATCGCTCCACCGCGAGGTCGGCAAAGGACCGCGTCGTCCGATCTGCGGCAAAGCGCTCGGCGTCCGCGAGGCTCGCCAGCACGGCGATGCGCGCCGTGCGCTTGGGGCCATGCAGCACGTCGAATGCGTTCGTCATGCCCTCGTCGTCGATCCGCACGCCGCGCGCCACCAGCAGGCGCAATCCGGCGTTGCGCGCGAGGAGCGCGCGGAACCGCGTCTCGCCCAAGCCCTGGCGCAGTCGGATCTCGCGAAGCAACTCCTCCGCGCGGTCGGCGTCTGGCGATAGGGTGCCGAGCAGCAGCGCCCGCTCCTGCTCGATCGCCTCTGCAGTCACCACGACGCCTCCAGCCGCCAGCCGCGCGGCGAGCCGCGCATCCACGATTGCGTCGCGCAGCACCGTCGCACCGGCGCTCTCGACCAGGGCGGCGCGGATCGCGGCGAAGTCGACCGCTTTGCCGTCCACCATGGCCACCAGACCGCCTGTGTCGGGCGCGGTGGTGCTGCGCGGCTCCACCCGCGCCGGGACTCCCGCGGAGGATGTTCCCGGCGCCGCGCAGCCCGACATCGCCACAGCCGCCAACAGGCCGATGGCGCGGACGGCGGAGGTCGATGTGCAGGTGATCGGTTCCATGCGTCCCGCACAGGGTAACGAGGCGCCTCGGCCGCGGAACACGCGTGCATGGCTCCGCGTGGTATTGCCCGGCTCCGCGCCGGATCGGCTCGCTCCGCACACGATTGGATGGCGCCGCGCGCGATCGGCGTGCGGATATCCTCCGTGGCCCATGCATCCGCCGTCGAGGCCTCCATCACCGCCGGAATCCGCAGCGTTGGCGCCGCCTGCGGCGCGGGCCATCGTCTGCCCTTACTGCGGCCACGGCCAGGAGCCTTCGGCCGCGTGCAGCGCCTGCGGTGGCTGCTTCGACCAGTGGAGCCTCAAGGCCACGCAGGACGACATGGGACCGTGGTTCGTCCGCGATGCGCGACGTCCGCACTTCGTGGGGGTGTCGTACGAGTCGCTGGTGGCCCAGATCCGTAGCGGCGAGCTCGGCATGAACGCGATCGTGCGCGGTCCCACCACGCGGCAGTTGTGGACACTCGCGCGCCGCGTGCCGGGACTGGCGCACTTTTTCGGCCGCTGCTTCGCATGCCAGGCGCCCGTGCGGGAGCAGGCGGCCCTCTGCAGTGCCTGCGGCGCCGCGCCGCCGCCGCAGGTCGACCGCAACTTCGTCGGTCTCCCGCCCATCGATCGCGTCGCGCCTCCCGCGGATGCGCGCGCCGATCTCGCTGCGTTCACCGACGATTCGGGCATCCTCGTGATCCGCGTCGACCCCGTCGTCCCCGCAGGTACGGCGCAGATCGGCCCACGACTCGTCACACATGTGGCTCCCACGGCCACCAGCATCACGGTGCGCAGCGAAGAGCCATCGGACGGCGGAGGCGGCAACCAGGGGCTCGTAGCGGCCGCATCCCCAGCGCCGCGCGCCTACTCCCCGTCCATGCAGCGCAGTCTCGCCGAGCGCAGCCGCACGCTCGAACGGACCAACCGCCTCCTGCTCGGACTCGCGGCCATCTCGCTCGCCGTCGCGGTGATCGTCGTGCTGCTCATGATCGGCCGCGAGGAGCATCACGCGCAGCGCACGCGCGATGCAGTGGCCGAGGCGCTCCGCGATGTCGCGCGCGAGTTCGAGCGCAAGGCGCCCGTGGTCATTCCGCCGCAGCCCGAGCTGCCGCCCATGCCCGAGCAGCCGACTCCATCGGCGCCGCGCTGACTCAGCCGCCGGTCGGCGTCGGACTCGGCCCCGCGGGAGGGATTCCCGCCGAGGGAACATCCGACGGCACGGTGGTCGATGCAGGTGCCTCCGCCTGCAGGCCCAGCAGCAACTTGCCATCGCCGGTCTGGAGTCGCCCCGGACACGCCTCGACGAACGGCCGCAACCACGAGCCCTCGCGCATCGGGTCCTTGAGCGCCGGATTCAGCCAGCCGCTTCGGTTCCACACCACGAGCATCGTGGGATCGACGAGCACATGGGTGAAGCCCTCCGCCCGCAGGCGCGCGGGCCACACCGCAGGCGTTCCCGGCGCGTCGTTCACCACGCGGTCGAACACGCCGCGGTCCCACACGGTGTTCCAGGTGATCGGGCGCAGCATGTAGAACGGCGTGGCGTAGCCGATGGCGAGCACCTTGGCATCGGCCGGCAGCGCGGTGTTGACCCAGTACACGCAGTCGGCCTGCGCCAGCAACTGCTGCTGCTCGGCGGGCGGCAGCGTGGGAAGCACCTCCACCAGGTGGCGTCCCACGCGGATGTCGGTCCGATCGACGAAGAGCGCGGGCGCGCCGACCTCCTCGGCGCCCTCCGGCCGCAACTGCACCGGTTCGCGCATGAAGGCGAACAGGGGCAGCGCCATCGACGCGGCCAGCAGCGCCGTCACGACCGTCCGTCCGACGCGCCCTCCCAGCAGCGTCGCCACGTACGCCATGCCCAGCGCCAGAGGCACCGCCGATGGCAGCATGAAGCGGCTCTTCGCGTGCGTCGCCGCCATCCACCCCACCAGCATGAGCACGATCATCACGCTCGATGGCAGCGCCCAGCCGCGGTCCTTCGCCTGCATGCGGAAGAGGGCGATCGAAACCCCGCCGAGTCCGACGGCTGGCAGCACGCCCCACAGCGGGAACCACGGCTCCGTCGGCGCGGGAGGCGCGCCGATCCCGTAGCCGATCCACTGCGACCAGACCTGCGCCGACATCGCGGCGATCCCACCCGGCGCGCCGTGGGCATCGAGGAACACCTGCATCTGCTCGGCACTCCACGGCCCCAACCCGAAGATGCCCGAGAGGAACGGGAAGGTCGGGCTGCCGTATGCGAGCTGGTTGCGCACGAGCCACGGCGCCAGCGCGGCAAGCACGACGCCGATGGCGAGCGGGAGGTACCGCAGATTGCGCACTCCGCCACGGTCGCCGCCGCACCACCAGGCGATCACCGCCAGCGGAACCGCGGTGAAGATCACCGAACTCGGCTTGGCCCCAAACGCCGCCGCCGCCAGGAGCGCCATGCCGGCCGCGATCCGCCCATCCAGTGCGCGCCCCTCGCCGCGTTCGCCACTGGGCGCCGGACCCGCAAGCAGCCAGCCCGCGGCCAGCGCCATGCAGGGATACATGTCGTTGTACGCCAGGGTTCCGATCACCGTCGTCCACGGCGTGGCCAGAAACACGACCGCCGCGAACATCGCCGCTCCAGCGCCGATCGCAGCCGCGGCCACCCGCGCGACGCAGAGCGCCGTCGCCAGCGTGGCGAACAGCGACCACCACTGGCACGCGTAGGCGCCATCGAGCGCCTGGCCGCGCAGCACCATCAGGTGCAGGAACGCACCCTCCACGAACGATGGCAGCGCCGAGTACACGTTGCCCTCGACCGGCCCCACCTGACCGCCCGCCCGCAGCCACTCCTTGGGGAGCTCGAGGTGGTAGCTGAGCGCGTCGAATCCCTTGAACTCGCTCGACCAGAGCCAGCCCGGCGCCACCGAGGCCGCGACGGCCAGGAGGCCCACGGCGCAGCCGATCGCCAGCCATCCAACGAGGGCAGCCTTGTGTCCGTCGGCGCTCTCGTCGCGTCCACCGAGCGTGATCGGCGCATCGCGCACCACCAGGACGCCCGCGCCGATGCCCGCCACGATCACGGCCCATGACAGCAGACCCTTGCCCGCGGTGAGCAGTCCGAGCGTGCCCAGCGCCCCATCCAGCACCAGCAGCAGCGCGGACCCGAGCCCCAGCGCCAGTGCCAGTTGGTCGATGCCGGTCCGCAGTTCGGCCGGCGACTCGACGCCCGCCGCCGCGCTCGTGATGGTGCGCAGGCTCGGTGGCATCACGAACCGCAGGATCGCGAGCCCGAATCCCGCGGCCGCCATCCACCAGAGGAGCGCCAGCATGCCGGCGCGGTAGGCCACCGATGCCACGCCGGCGATCGCGTTTCCGCTGCCATCGCCCGTCATCCCCGCCAGCACGAACGCGCTCGCTCCCAGCGCCAGCAGAAAGCAGGCGAGGAGAGGCCAGAACGGATGGAGGTCTTTCCGCATGGCGGCCATATCGGCGCGACACTCGTCGGCGGGCGCAAACTCGGCGTCCTGCCGCCCCGGCGCCATTGGCACGGAGGTTGCCCCCGTCGACGGTCAGGACAGGAGGTCCACCCCATGACACGCGCACTCGGCTCACTCCGCGCACTCTTTACCCGTCTCCCGGCTGGCTCCAAGGCGTCCTCGCGCCTTGAGAGCGCACTTTCTGCCGCCTGCTGGGCAGCGCTCGTCTACGCCTTCGCCATGCTGGCCACGCCCGCCCGCGGTGGCGACCTCCAGGAGTATGTCCGCCTGCGCGGCCTCGAGGGCGACCGACTCGTGGGCCTCGGGCTCGTCTACGGCCTCGCGGGCACGGGCGACAGCATGAAGGACTCGACCATCTCGTCGCAGCCCTATGCCCAGCTCCTCAAGAACCTCGGCAACATCGCCATCGACCTGCGCAGCGCGGGCAAGACCCGCTCCATCGCGCTGGTGCTCGTCACCGTCGAGATCCCCCGCACGGGAGCCCGCACCGACGACCGCCTCGATGTCACCATCGGCACCTACGGCACCGCCAGCAGCCTCGCGGGCGGCCAGTTGGTCACGAGCTTCCTCAAGACGCCCGTGCAGCCGGCCAATGCCGCCGAGTGGACGCCCTTCGCCGTGGCCGAGGGCGAGCTCGAGGTCGACCCCACCACGCCAACCAAGGCCCGCATCCGCGGCGGTGCCCGCATGGTGCGCGACGTGGTCATGAGTCCCTTCGAGGGCGACAGCGTCGCGCTCGTGCTGCTCCCCCAGTACGCGGGCTACCCGACCGCCACCAGCATCGCCGACCTCGTCAATGACGAGCTCTCGCTCTCCGGCCACTCGGGCGCGGCCAAGGTCGAGGATCCGCAGACCATCCGCGTCCGCATCCCCGCAGAGGAGCGCGACGATCCGCACAAGTTCGTGGCGCAGATCCTCACCTACTCGGTGCCGAGCGACCTCATCCGCACGCCTGCGCGCGTGGTGATCGACCGCGCCGCCCGCGTGATCACCGTCGACGAGCGCGTCGAGTTCCGTCCCGCCGCCGTCACCGCCGCCAACCTGCGCATCACCACCATCACGCCTGCGGTCGAGCCCACCGCCGACGATCCCGCCACCGACACCGTGGCCTGGGCGGGCATCGCCACCGGCGAGTCGCAGAAGCAATCGATGCGGCTGCGCGCGCTGCTCGACGCCCTGATCGAGGTCGATGTGCCCTTCGAGACGCAGGTCGCCATCATCAAGGCCCTCGAGCGCCAGGGCGCGCTCAAGGCGGAGGTGCTCGAGTCGTGAGCACGATCGCCTCCACGCCATCGGCGAGCCTTCTCGCACCCGATGCACGTCTCGCCGCGCGCGCCCGCGGTGGCGACACCCGTGCACTTGCGCACGAGGCTGCCAAGACGCTCGTCACGGAGGGTCTGGTGAAGCCCGTGTTCGCCTCGCTGCGCGACGGCGGATTTGCGGCCGAGCCCTTCGCTCCGGGTACCGCCGAGCGGCGATTCCGCCCCATGTTCGACGCCATCCTCGCCGACCGCGTGGTGGAGGGTTCGAACTTCGCCCTCGTCGAGCGCACCGCGGACCGCTTCGAGCGATCCATGGCGCACGCGGCCACGCGCCGGGAGCAGGCCGAGCGGCCTCGCTCGGCGCACGGAAAGGACTGACCCATGCAGCAGACCACCCCGCGACCCAACCAACTCCGGCCACAGGCCACGCGGCTGCTCGAGATCCTCGAGGCCACCCTCGCTGTGCAGCGCGAGATCCTCGCCGGCATCCGCGCGCGCCGCGAAGCCGTGCGCCGCGCCGACTTCGCCGAGCTCGCCCGTCTGGAGAAGGGCGAATCGCCGCTCGCACTCCGCATGCAGGAGCTCGAACGCGCCCGCGTCGCCGAGCTCGCGCAGCTCACCATCCGCCTCGCGCTACCCCCAAAGTCGCCTCTCGCCGACATCGCCGCGCGTCTCCCCGAGCCCGACCGCGCGCGGCTCGACCTCGTGCGCAGCGAGCTCCGCGGCGCCATCGCCGACATCCAGCGCGAGTCCGGCGTCGTGCGCCAGGCCAGCGAGCGCCTCTCGGCGCACATGGCGGGCATCCTCCAGTCGGTGCACTCCGCGCTCGCCCACGCCAAGGTCTACTCGCGGGGCGGCGTGATCGCCATCGGCCCCAATGTCATCTCCACGCTCGACATCAAGTCGTGACCCGTCCAGCCAAGTCGTGACGCCTTCAGAACGGTGAGGATCCAGCCATGAGCATCAACGGCGCACTCCAGATCGGCCAGTCGGCCATCCTCGCCAGCCAGGCCGCCATCCAGGTGGCGGGCAACAACATGGCCAACGCGGCCACGCCGGGCTACAACCGCCAGGTGGCGCGGCTGTCGCCCAGCCGCCCCGAGTTCATCGGCCGCGGCGGCTTCATCGGCACCGGCGTGCAGCTCGCGCGCATCCAGCGCACCGTCGATGTCGCGCTCCAGGGCCGCGCCCGCAACGCCATCAGCGACCAGAACGCCGCCGAGATCGACCAGCGCTTCCTCAATGCCATCGAGACCATCCGCAACGAACTCAGCGACCAGGACCTCTCGAGCCGCCTCAGCGCCTTCTTCAACAGCTTCAGCGAGCTCGCCAACAACCCCACCGACGAGGCCGTGCGCACCGTGGTGGTGCAGCAGGGGAGCGGCCTCGCGACCGCCATCCGCGAGCTGCGCGCCGAGCACGTGAACGTGCGCACCGAGATCGATCGCGCGCTCGGCTCGACCATCCGCACCGTCGATGGACTGCTCGACCAGATCGCCGACGTCAATCGCCAGATCGTGGAGACGGAGCAGGGCGGCGCCGGTGGCGACGCCAACTCGCTGCGCGATCGCCGCGACATGCTCGTCGACGAGATCTCCGCCTACATCCCCGTGAGCACCGTGGAGCAGCCCAACGGAGCGCTCGACATCCTCGTGGGCAGCGTGCCCGTCGTGCTCGCGGGCGAGTCGCGGGGAATCGTCCTGCGCACCGAGTCGAGCGGCAGCGGCACGGTGGTCTCGCTGCGCGTCGAGGCCGACGGCACCACGCTCGCCCCCGATGGCGGACAGGTTGGCGCGCTCTTCCGCCAGCGCGCCGACACGGTCGATCCCGCGATCGCCGACCTCGACACGCTCGCGCGCGAACTCGCGTTCCAGGTCAACCGCATCCACTCGCAGGGGCAGGGTCTGCGTGGATACACCAGCGTCACCGGCCTCAACACCGTGCTCGACCGCACCGCCAACCTCGCGGCCGATGCGGCGGGAATCCCGTTCGACATCCGCAACGGTTCCTTCGAGCTGCATGTGACCAACCAGTCGACGGGCGAGCGCACCACCGTGCTCGTGGCGGTCGATCCGAACACGACCTCGCTCGACCAGCTCGCCGCGCGCATTGCCGCCGCGTTCCCGGGCGGAACCGGCTCCGCGAGCGCCACCGCCGACGGCGCACTCCGCATCGACGCATCCAACGGCTACGAGGTGAGCTTCTCCGACGATTCGTCGGGGGTGCTCGCCGCGCTGGGCATCAACGGCTTCTTCGGCGGGTCAAGCGGTGTCGACATCGCGGTCAACCAGGCGCTCGTCGATGATCCGCGGCTCCTCGCCGCCGGTCAGGGGCATGTGCCCGGTTCCAACGCCGCGGCGCTTGCGATCGCCGGACTCGAGGAGGTCGGTGTCGATTCGCTCGGCGGCCGCAGCCTGCGCGGCTTCTGGCAGAGCGCCACCACCAGCCTCGCGGTGCGCACCCAGGCCGCCAACACCAAGGCCGAGAGCGCTGCGCTGGTGCGCGAAAGCATCGACTCGCAGATCCAGGCCACCAGCGGCGTGTCGCTCGACGAGGAGTCGATCAACATGCTCTCGTACCAGCGGCAGTTTCAGGCAGCCGCCCGCTACATCGCCACCATCGACGAGACGCTGCAGACGCTGCTCACGATCGTCTGATCCGGAGCGCCCGCGTGGTGTCGGCCACACTGCGGCGGCGCACTCATCGCAGCGCGCCACGCGGCGGGGCATCCCCACGCCTCACACGAACGCGCGGCCGCGTGCATCGCTCGTCACGGTGATCGCCTCGACCACGCTCAGCACGAACAGCACGATCCAGAGGGGGATACCCAGGCACAGGCACGGCGGCGCGACCACCATGCAGGCGCCCATGAACGTGAACACCGAGAGCACGAGCATCACGATGCCGCGGCTGAAGTAGCCCGCGACCAGGTTGTGGATGCCGAAGATGCCGAGGAATGCCGGGAGGATCGCCAGCAGCACGTACACCGTGCGCGAGCAGGCGGGCTGGTCCGTCGATCCGACACCGCCGATGCTGGCGGGGGGAGTTCCCAGAGGACGCTGCGGTTCGCCAGCGACGGGGATGGCGGTGGGTTGCGGCGGTGGATCCGTGGGCTGGGAGGCCGTCGGCGGGAAGGTGACCCTCGCCTCCGGATCGCCGGCCGGGGCATCGGGCGGAGGGGCCGTCGGCGCGTCGGCGATCCCGGTGGTCGGCGTGCGCGCCGCCGCGGGATCGGACCTGAGCCAAGGAACATCGGCAACGCGCCACGAGGTCGACAACCCGGCGATCTCCAGGCTGCCGTCCGGCTCGAGCAAGCCTCGCGCCGACAGGAGTTTGAGTTCAGCCTCGGTGTAGGGGCCCGAGCGGCGGCCGCGGGGATCGATGTAGAGGTAGTCGGACATGCGGCGGGGATTGGGATTCGGCGGCGGGTGGATTTCACGCGGGCGTCGGCGACCCGATCGCCGAGCTGGTCCATTCTCCGCTCCATCGGACCGTGGACACGCGGATGCGTGCGGACCGCGTGAACATCCCGACAAAGGCCACCAGCCTCTTGGATCTCCGAGGGGTGTTCTGTACACTCTCCCACGGAGTAGCAGGGATTTGGGCTTGGGGTTTTGATGCGTCCACCGCGTGTCCGCGAGGTGGGCGCTGGCTTTGTTCTCGTCGCACGGCGAGCGCAATCACACTCTCGACGCCCGCTCGTCCCCGCGCGCGTCGTGTGTTGTGAAGGCTCTCCCCGCGGGTCGAGACGTGTGTGGGTGTGTCTAACTGTCTGTCCCTGTTCCTGTCCCTGCCGAGCGCGCTCCGACACCCTTTCGGTCGCGCCGGCCCATGCGGCACCGCCGCGGAGATCAAGATGTCCCTGAAGTCCCTGTTCTGCATGGCTGCGGCTGCTGCCGTCGCCACCACCGCGTCCGCGGAGATCGTGTGCGGCTGGTCGATCACCACCGCGTTCCCCACCGGTGCCGGCAACGTTCCGACCGGCAACACCTACAGCGTCGGCGCGGGTGATCTCGGCGTGCAGACCGCGGGTTCGTCGCTTTCGAGCTTCCACACCCTCGCTGCCGCCACCTACACGTCGCCCGCGGGCAACGGCTCGCAGTACGCGTTCTCCAGCAACAACTGGTCGATCGGCGACTACTACGAGGCGCGCGCCTCCACGACCGGCTACTCCGACATCCACCTCTACTGGGACCAGGCCCGCAGCTCCACCGGCCCCTCGTCGTTCGAGGTCGTCATGAGCGTCGACGGCGGCTCGAACTGGTCGACCGTGCTCGCGAGCTACACCGTGCTCCAGTCGGGCGGCGGCGGCGCCCCCGGTACCTGGTCCAGCACCGTCAACAACCCGCTCTACACCTCGTTCGTGGCGGTGGCTGCGGCCGACAACCAGAGCGAGGTCATCTTCCGCTTCCGTTCGCTCGTCGCTGGTGCCGCCACTGGTTCGAACCGCATCGACAACGTGATCATCAGCAGCGGAGCGATCCCTGCTCCGGGCGCGATCGCGCTCCTCGGCCTCGCCGGCCTCGCTGGCCGTCGCCGTCGCTGACTCGACTGACGGAACCTCGAATGCAACAAGAAAGGCGCGGACTCCAGCAGGGGTCCGCGCCTTCTTCGTTGAGAATGGTTCGTCGCGCAGCGGACGTTCAGCTGCAGGGACCCCACGCGCCCAGCACGATCGCGAGATCGGAGCCGCCGACCGCTCCGTCGTCATCGAGATCCGCAGCAGGGTCCACAGTCCCCCATGCCCCGAGCACCACGGCCAGATCGCTCGCGTCGGCGGCGCCGTCGCCGTTGATATCGCCAAGACAGGGAGCGGGGGGGGTGTAGCGCGTGACCCAGCGGAAGCTCGCGCCCACCTGGTTCACGATGTTCACGTTCACGTAGTCCTTGGTGCTGAACCGGTCGATGCGCGTGCCGCCGGTGTAGAGGAACTGGCCGTTGTCCAGAATCGCACCACCTCGCGGGCTCAGGAACACCTCGGGCGCCCGATACGACGCGTAGTTGATGGCGGTCGAATCGAACAGGAACAGCCCCCACGGCGCCGAGAATCCCACCGCCATCACGTTGCCCGCGCCGAGATCCACCAGCTGCTGCGGGAAGTTGATGCTGCTGATGCCGTCGGAATTGAAGAACGGCATCGGATTCACGGTACCGCCCGCGCTCACGAGCTCGAGGTCGTCGTCGGTGGAGTTGCCCACGAGGAAACCACCCGCGTACGGAATGATGCCGCGCGGATCGCCGATGCCCGCCCAGTCGCTGAACACCACGGGCGCCGAGCCGTCGAGGGCGATGCGGTAGATCTTGCCCCCGAGGTTGTTGCTGAAGCCGGAGGTCACATACGCGAAGCCGCCGTGCATGCAGATGCCGAAGGCGCCGTCGAGGCCCGAGGCGAGCGTGCGGAGGTACGTCCCGTTCGGGGAGTACTCGAACACCGAGCGCGCGAGCTCGTCGGTCACCAGCAGTGTGCGCGAGCCCGAGTCGACGATCTGGATGGGCTGGGTCAGCCGCGCGTCGCCCGGAATGAAGCTGTTGCTCACCAGGGAGCCATCGCTGGCGTTGAGCGCCCACACGCGGCCCAGCGTGGGTCCGGAGTCGGGAATGAGCAGCAGGTCCCCCGACTGCGCCGAGGCGGAGGCTGTCACCAGGACCAGTGCGGCGGGAATCTGCAGATGGCGGATCGATCTCATGTCCATGTCATATCCGATCGCGTGATCCGCACGAAGCCCCCGCGGTGCGGGAAACCAACTCTTCCCGGTTCCGGCTCCGATATCACGGGCGTCGGAAAAGCGACCGCCGCCAAGGCCTTCTCGAGGAGGCCTCAGCGGCAGTCGGATGTCGGGTAGGTGCGAAGACCGTTTGTCGATGACGCGCGGGACGTGTTCGCGCGTCTTCGACAACACTCAGGAGAGACCGCCCCCGTGGGCCACCAGCCAGTATCACTGCGCTTGTCTTGACGACCCACCACTCTGTGGTCGCCGAGTGCCTGAAACCGATGTCTCACACAACCTCCGCGCGGTTGTTGCCCCGAACGCGCGGAGGGATCTACGGTGCTCTCTGACCTTCACTTCACCCGACACTGCGGTGCGAGCAGGCGGAATGGGGTGTACGTCCCCGACCGACTGACGCGAGCCCCGGAAGAGCTCAAAGGGAAGTGCGACGGATCCCCCCCTCCCTGCGGAACTTGCGAATGAAAATGGCAAGAAGGGGTTATAAGGACCGCGTGGCGGCCTACTGGACCTCGGAGCCGCGCCTGCAGCGCACCGCGCGGGGCATGGCGGTTGCCTCCCAGTCGTGGAGCAACCCCGATGGGCGCAATTCCTGCCAACCTCGCGCGCGTACCGAACGCCCTTGCGTCGAGAATTGCCCTCGGCGGCATTCAAAAGACCAATCGTGATCTCCTCCTGCTGCAGGTGCAACTTGCCGCGGGCAAGGCGTTCACGCGCCCGTCGGAGAACGCCATCGGCGCCTCCACGGTGAGCGTGCTCGAGGATGCCATCGAGCGCCGTGAGCAGCGCGTCCGCAATCTCTCGCAGGCCGATGCCACCCTCAACGCCCTCGACAGCGCGCTCGGCGATGTCGCCGACCTGCTGCAGGAGGCGCGCGGCATCGGGCTCTCGCAGATCGGCGTTGGAAGCGACGACGCCACCCGCCGCAACCAGGCGACGGTGATCGACTCGATGCTCGGCTCGCTGCTCTCCATCGCCAACCGCGATCTCCGCGGCATCCACTACTTCGGCGGCGACGAGCACGCCGCGCAGCCGTTCACCGCCATGCTCAATGGCATCCGCTACATCGGCAGCGGCCCCGGCATGCGTGCCGACCTCGGGCTCGCCTCCGATATCCGCGTGACCATGGGGGCCGAGCAGGCATTCGGCGCACTCAGCGGCCGCGTCCAGGGTGAGCGTGACCTCGATCCGTCGATGACATCGGTCACGCGCTTGGGTGACCTTCGTGGCGCAAACGGAACGGGCGTGCGTGCCGGCGTCATCGAGATCGATGTGGCGGGCACCGTTTCCCAGGTCGATCTCTCTGAGGCCGACTCGGTGGGCGATGTGCTCACGCTCATCGGCGACGCCATCGCAGCCACCGACCCCGGTGCCAGCGTCGTGATCGATGCCGCGACCGGCGACCGCATCGCCATCACGCCGAGCGCGGGCGTGACCGTCACCATCCGCGACTCGAACTCCTCCACCACGGCGGGTGACCTCGGCTTGGCCGGAACCTATGCGGGCGGTGTGTCGACCGCGGGCCTCGACCTCGATCCGCGGCTGACACCGCTCACCCGACTCGACTCGCTGAGCGGACTCACCATGCCCCTCGGGCAGATCCTCCTCCGCAACGGCGGACAAGCGAGGGTGGTCGACCTCTCGGCCATGACCACCGTGCAGGACCTCCAGAACGCCGTCACGGCGCTCGGTATCGGCGCCCGCGTGGAGATCTCCGAGGACGGCACCCGGCTCAATGTCCGCAACGAACTCTCGGGAACGTCGATGGCGATCGAGGAGGCCGGCGGCAACACCGCCTCCGAGCTCGGCATCCGCTCGTTCTCCGGGCTCACCCGACTGGCCGACTTCAACGACGGCCGCGGGGTGCGACACGCCGACGGCGCCATCGATCCCACGACCGGGCTTCCCGACCCCGCCGCCGACCGAGACTTCCGCGTCGTCCTCAAGGACGGGCGCTCCTTCGAGGTCGACATCGACAATGACATCACGGTGCAGAACGTACTCGACTCGATCAACGCCGCCGCAGCGGCGGCCGGCGTGACCAGCGCGGAGTTCAACGCGCAGCTCGTGGGCAGCGGAAACGGAATCGAACTCGTCGACTCGACCGTGGGCGCCAAGATGCAGGTGATCGACCTGAACAACTCGGGCACGGCCACCGACCTCGGCATCCTCGGCGACTCGTCCTCGGCAAGTTTGGTGGGTACCGACCGCGCAACAGTTGCCGTCGACAGTGTGTTTTCGCACCTCATGGCCCTGCGCGACGCGCTCCAGGCCAACGACGAGCGTGGCATCGAGTTTGCAACCGACAAGCTGGAGTCCGACATCTCCCGCGCCGCCGAGGCGCGTGCGGATGTCGGCGTCCGGTCGCGGCGCGTCGCAGAGGCGGCCACCCGCGAGGAAGACCTCGGAATCCAGGACATGGCACTTCGCTCGAGCATCCAGGACCTCGACTTCACCAAGGCGGCGACCCAGTTCGCCAGCCTCCAGCAGCAGCTGGAGGCCGGGCTCGCGGGAGCCGCCAAGGCGGTCAACCTGAGCCTGCTCGACTACCTCCGCTGAACGCGGACGACGGAACAGGACATACCCGCGCGGTTGCGCGGTGCACCGACCGAGGGCTCGGCCCCTTCGGAAGGACCCAGGGACGGAGCCCGACTGGCATGGATGCCAGACTCCAAGGAATGGAAGGCCGAATGGAGCACCCGACATGCTGATCCAGACCACGCGCTTCGGACCCGTCGAGATCGACGAGTCGCGCACCCTCGAGTTCCCGGCGGGACTGCTGGGCTTCTCGAACTACAAGAAGTTCGCGCTCCTGCAGCCCGACGACAACGGCGTCTTCTTCTGGCTGCAGTCGACCGAGAGCGCGGACCTCGCCTTCGTGGTGACCGATCCGGCCCTCTGGCTGCCCGACTACCAGGCCAACATCCGCAAGGAGCAGATGGAGGAGCTCGGCCTCCGCGACATCGCCGACGCCCAGGTGCTCGTCATCGTCAACAAGCGCGAGCAGTCGCTCACCGCGAACCTGCAGGGGCCGCTCGTCGTGAACAGCGGCAACAGCACCGCGATGCAGCTCGTGCTCGCCGAGAAGAAGTGGTCCACCCGCCACGAGCTGGTCAAGCTCGCCGAAGGCGTTGCCGCGCGGATCGCCTGACGGCGCCCGCGGAGCAGGGGTGGGTGGCGTGCCGGATCCGTCCGGCGGTGTGAACAAGGATGAACTCTCACGGGCATGGATGCCCACAGGAAGGAGCCCGCGCATGCTGGTGCTCTCCAGGCAGATCGACGAGACGATCATGATCGGCGACGACGTCGAGCTCACGATCGTCGACATCCGAGGCGACAAGGTGCGAATCGGCATCAAGGCGCCTGCGACGGTGGCGGTGCACCGCAAGGAGGTGTACGACGCCATCAAGAACGAGAA
>CAIOCH010000486.1 GCA_903856525.1 uncultured bacterium
CGCAGATCCACATCGAACTGCCGCTCCTCGGCGGCCAGCGTGCGCGCCGCCAGCACCGTCTCCAGCCGCGCCGCCAGGATGCGCTGCCAGCTCTGCGTCAGCGCATCGAGCGCATCGAACACCTCGGTGCGGATGGCCTGCCTGCGCGCCTCGCGCGTGGCCAGCCGCTGCACCCGCGCGAGGATCGCCGCCTGCACCCGCGAGGTCGCGGCTTCGTTGCCCAGCGGAATCTCCGCCCGCAGCCCCACATTGAAGCTGTCGGCATCGCCGATCGCCCCATACGCATCGCCCACATCGGTGCCCGGCCCCTGCGCGTTGTATCCGTAGTCCACCACGAACAGCGGCAGCGCCGCGTTCCTGCGGAAGTCGACCTCGCTCGAGTCGATCGCCAGCTGCAGCTCGAGCTCCAGCATCTCCATGCGGTTGGCCACCGCCTGCTCCGACAGCACGCCTCCGTCAAGCGTCAGCCCCATCGGGTTCGGATCACTCGCCGGCTTGAGCGGCGTCGCGCTCGACACGGGCAGGTCGCCGCGGTTCATGAGCCGCTTGAGCGCCCGCTGCCGGATGCGCAGGTTCGAATCCGCCACGATGATCTGCTCGAGCGTGCGGCCCACGCCGCTTTCGGCGCGGATGACCTCGATCTCGGGTGCCTCGCCCTGCGTCACCCGCCGCCGCGCGCGCTCGAGCTGCTTGGTCGCCACGTCGTACTGCGCGCGGCGCACATCGAGCTCACGGTACGCCGAGTACAGGTTCCAGTACGCCTTGTCGGCGTTGGCCAGCACACGGATCGCCTCGAGCTTGGTGCGCGCATCGGCGATCTGACCCTGCCACTCCGCCACGCGGATCGAGTGGGTGTTGGTCGCGACACCCGCACCGCGCAGCAGTGGCTGGCTCATCGACAGCGACAGCGCCGCCAGCCAGTCCTCGCCCGGCGCGCCGAACGAGATGCCGTCGGCACCCCGCGTGACGGGCGAGGAGATCTGGATCTCGCCACCCGTGGCGAGCGGCAGGTTGAACCCCGCCTCGAACGAGTCGGAGCTCGTCGCCTGTCCCGACGCGAGATCGGCGAACACGCTGTTGTCGTCGCGCCGCGCGCTCGCAAAGAACGCCCCCTCGAACTTCGCCTCCTCGGCGGAGAGGTTCGCGCGCGCGATCGCGGGATCCACCAGCGCCGTGCGCAACTCCAGGTTGTTGGCGAGCGCCGCTGCGCGCACATCGGCGATCGTGAGCGACACGGGATCCTTCGGCGGCTCCGCCACCGTGATCTCGTCGAGCGACTTCCTCGCCGCATCCTCGAGCGACACCGCAGGCGCCGTCGACACCGCCGCGGGATCCATCGCATCGATCCGCTTGAGCTGCGCGTCGTCGGCACGCCACTTCGAGCCATCGCCTTCGAACAGACCCGACCTGCAGCCGGGGACAGCGGCCACGAGCGCCGCGAGGGGAACGAGCAACAGTCTGTTTCGCATGGATCGTCTTCCGGATCGACTCCGCATACCCACCCACTCACGCACGCTCACTCGTGCCGCAACGCCTCGATCGGGTCGAGCCGCGACGCCTTGATCGCCGGGAACATGCCGAACACGATGCCCGTGAGCGCACTGAACGCAAAGCTCAGGACCACCGCCCAGAACGGCACATCGGCCTGCTCGAGCTGCGCGCCGGGGATCTTGGTGAGCCCGAACGCCGCCACGCGGCCGAACGCGATGCCAATGAAGCCGCCCACCAGGCACAGCGTGACCGCCTCCAGCAGGAACTGCATGAGGATCGCCATCGGCGTCGCGCCCACGGCCTTGCGCAGTCCGATCTCGCGCGTGCGCTCGCTCACCGACACCAGCATGATGTTCATGATGCCGATGCCGCCCACGAGCAGCGAGATGCCCACGATGCCGCCCGCGATCGCGGTGATGCCCGCGGCCAGCGCCTTGAACTGCTCGATGAACTTGTCGATCGCCGCCACCTGGAAGGTCTGCGGCTCGCTGGGCGAGAGCCCGCGCATGCGCCGCAGCACGAAGCGCACCTCGTCCTCGCCCTCCTGCGCCGTCTCGGGACTGGCGAACATGCCCTCGATGCGCATGAAGAAGTTGCGTTCCTGCATCTTCTCCGCCACCGAGAACGGGATGAAGATCTCCGCGCTCGAGGTGTTCATGCCGAAGAAGCGCGCCTGCGTGGTCTCGACGATGCCGACGATCATGAACCGGCGCCCGCCCAGGAGCAGCGCCTCGCCGACCGGGTTCGCCGGCAGGTCGAGCTCGGTGATCGCATCCGCGTTGATGAGGCACACCTGCCGCTCGCTGTCGACGTCGATCTCCGTGAACGGCCGGCCCTCCTGCACGAAGCGGTTCTGCACCAGGTGCCAGTCGGGCCAGATGCCCGACACGGTGATGCCCTCGATGCGCTTTCCGCCGCTCTCCACATCGAGGCCGACCTCGGTGATCGGCGTCAGCGCCTTCACCAGCGTGCACTCGTCGCGGATCGCCTTGGCCTCGGCGGTCTTGAGCAGGATCTTCTCCCACGGATACATGTTGCGCGGCGCGTTGTCGGGCCGGTCGGGAAACACGAAGAACTTGCTCGCGCCGACCGACTCGAACTCACTGAGGACCATCGCCTTGAGCCCTGTCCGCGCCGCGATGACCGAGGTCGTGCTGGCGACGCCGACGATGATGCCGAGCGCCGTCAGGAACGCGCGCGACTTGTTGGCCCAGATCTGCGAGAACGCCAGCGTGATCGCCTGCAGCCAGAAGAGAGGATTGAGCATCAGGCCCCCGCCCTTTCCGCGCCGGCGTGCGCCGAATGCACCGACGGCAGGTGCCGACCGGCGATGTCCTGGCCGATCGGCAGGTCGCTCAGCACGCGCCCGTCGCGCAGCCGGACCACGCGCTGGCAGTGCGCCGCGACCTCGTCCTCGTGGGTCACGATGATGACCGTCTGCCCCTCGCTGTGGATCTGCCGGAACAGCGACAGGATCTCCGCCGTGGTCGCGCTGTCGAGGTTGCCGGTGGGCTCGTCGGCCAGCAGGATCGACGGCGTGTTCAGGATCGCGCGCGCGATCGCGACGCGCTGCCTCTGCCCGCCCGAGAGTTGGTTCGGCCGGTGGTCGACGCGCTTCGAGAGACCGACGCGGTCGAGCGCCGCCAGCGCGCGCTGCCGCCGCCCGCGCCATCCGCCCTTCGCGTAGATGAGCGGCAGCTCGACGTTCTCGAGCGCGGTCTGCCGCGGCAGCAGCTCGAAGCTCTGGAAGACGAACCCGATCTCCTCGTTGCGCACCTGCGCGAGCTCCTTCGCGCCCATGCGGCTCACATCGCGGCCGTTGAGCATGTACGCGCCCGCGGTCGGCCGGTCGAGGCAGCCGAGCATGTTCATGAGCGTGCTCTTGCCCGAGCCCGACGAGCCCATGATCGCGACCATCTCGTTGCGGCCGATCGTGAGGTCCAGTCCGCGCAGCGCGTGGATCGTCTCCACGCCGACGCGGTAGACCTTCGTCAGCCCGACGACCTGGATCAGCGGACGGTCGCCGGTGCCGGCGTTCTGCTCAGCCATTCGAGCTTCCCGTCGGGGCGGCGGCCTTGAGCGCGTCCTGGGCGGTTTCCTCGCGGATGCGGTCGCCCGTCTTGAGCCGCTCCAGCACGCGGTACGGTCCGGTCACGACCACATCGCCCTCGGCGAGGCCCTCGAGCACCATGGTGTCGCTCAGGTTCGAGTTGCCCGTGCGGATCGGCGTCGCGACCGCCTTCCCGTCGACCATGCGGAAGACGATGATCGCCTTCTTGCGCACCATGTCGACCAGCGGCGACTCGGCGATGTCCTTCGGCAGGTCGTCGAGCTTCTTCTCGAGCAGCGACTGGCTCGGCACCAGCAGGCCCTGGGTCGACTCGACGACGATGTCGACGTTCGCCGCGAGCCCCGAGAGCAGCGTCTCGCCGTCGGAGAGGTCGAGCTTGACCTCGCACTTGAACCAGCCACCCTGCCCGCTGCCCGTCGCGCCCGAGGTCGAGCCGAAGGACTGCTCGGTGCCGCGCGACAGCGCCACGCGGTCCACAGCGCCCTTGAACTCGCGGTCGCGATAGGCGTTCACGCGCA